>NZ_LYUY01000015.1:0-16693 GCF_001675785.1 Wolbachia endosymbiont of Nomada ferruginata | reverse complement strand
GAGATATTGCGTGATAAGCTCACACCACTAAATCTAACATTGGTAGGAAAGAGTTCAGATGCAACTATTCCTATAGGATTTATACCCCTTTCTATTATAGAAAGAGCCATTACACTAAGCATAATTATAAGATAACTTTTATAGTAGTATGCAGTAGATAACACAGGACAACACAGTACCATTGTGATCACTGTAAATAAGATTGCAGTGCGCTCTTTTCCTACTTTATCAGCTAACATTCCGAGCGCTATTGAAGATACCGGCATTAATATACTGGTTATAATGAGCACAATTTCATTGACATATGTTGTTACATACGTCTCAACCGACACTATTTCTTTTGCAATTGTTCGAAGAAATATGGTAAATCCAACAGCAACATTAACAGGTACAGATATTAAAACGGCAAGTAACAGAGCTCTCTTGTAGCGTTTTATAAGCTCTATTATTGGCAAATCAGATAAATTCCTTTGTTTTCGACTTTCTTCATATGCTGGAGTTTCTCCTAATGTGTATACACTATATGCGCTGATTAACCCCAAAACAAATGAAAAAGTAAACGGCAACCTCCAACCCCAAGCGTTAAAATCAGTGTTTTTTTTGCAGATGATCACTACAATCACAGAGAGCAAGATGCCAATGGAGCGACCAAAACTTATTATTCCAAAAAACATTCCTAGTTTTTTCTTATTAGGTAAATGCTCTATGAGATAAACAGAACTGCCTCCTTGTTCAGCGCCAAGCGCAATCCCTTGTGTCACATGGATTGCAAGAAGCAATATAGTGGAGGTTATACCTATTTCACTATAACCTGGAATAAACGCAACGAGACTAGACGGAATCGATATTAGCAAGATAGCGATTGTTAATGCCATTCTCCTTCCATACCTGTCACCAATGTGACCAAATATGAATGCGCCAAGTGGCCTTACCATAGCACCCAGTCCTGCAATTCCAAACAATTGCAGTATGCTGTAGTAAACATCTTTTGCACAACAAAACTCTCTACTAATTATGTTAACCAGATCGATAAAGAGCATATGGTCATACCATATTGCGATTCTGCAGAGAATAGCTGATATCAACACCCTTGTTTGCACTAAATTCAATTCGTAAATGTTTGCTTATTCTATTCTGGCTGCTTTTTGGGATTTTGCAACCTAAGGTGTGGGTTGACTTTTTTATTATGGTGTGTGAAACTAAAATGTTATTAACATAGGGACAAAGTTATGGTGGGTGTAATTTATTTAGCGATGCTAGGCGTGGCAGCAATAATAGGAGCTATAATAGGCACTTTAATAGGTCTCTTACTAAGTTTCACTAGTCTTTCACCTCTGATAATAGGCGGAACTGTTGGAGCCATCTATGTAGTGCCATTAATTGCAGCTTTCATAACAATTCTTTTGTATCCAATTCCATATGAGCGTCATAGCGGGTTAACATTAAAAGAAACTGCGTGTCTAGCTGGCTTGTTTATTGGAAGTGTTGCAGCCGGAGTTGGCCTTGTTGCATGTGGCTTGACTCCAATAATTAAAGTAGATTCTTTATCGTCTTTATCAACTACAGTTAGTTCTTTGTTAGCTATGGGAGCTACAATACCAGTACTTCTGATTGCAACTGCAATTGGAGTAGCTATTGTAATCGAGCTTGCTGAGCAAGCTAAGGAGTACATATCAGGTAAAATAATGCAAGCAGAAAAAGAACCTGTGACTGATACACATGAAGAACCAGGCTCTAAAATGGAAGAAACAGAAGAAGAAAAAACTGCTGGAAATGGGTGGAAAGTACCTACGTAAACTGCTTTTTTTATTGAAAAATTTAGAAAGATGTTGTAAAATTGTTATAGTAGTAGATTTTGGTAAAACATATGGCAGATTCAGGTATTAACATTAGCGAAAAAGTTTTAAAGAATCTTACTCGCTTGGCTAAAGTGAAAAACCAATCAGTTCAAGAGCTAGCAGAGGGGTTTATACAAGAAGCGATTGAACATGAGGAAGATATAGCGATAGTCAAACTCGCTATCCAACGTGACACCCGAAATGCAAAATTCATCAGGCATGAAGACATCAACTGGGGATAAGTACCTAATCTGTTATGAGGAAAATGTAGTTCACGAAGATATTCCAAGTCACACTGCCATTAAGTTAAGGAAAAAAGATAGATTTTATGGGATAATGATGTATACCAATAAGTTTAAAGGTAGTATGAGTAAAAAAGGCAGTAATAAAATTTATTCAAAATGAATTGGCAAGTCTAGAATTTATAGAATCCCATAAATCATCTTCAAAAGATTTTATGAGAAAGAGGAAGTTATCTTTTATTGACATATTTATCTTAATTTTAAGAAAAAGTGTAAAGTCGCTGCAAGTAATACTAAACGAATTTATTTTATATAGGAAAAAAGACTATACCGTTACTGCTAGTGCTTTTAGTCAAGCAAGAAAAAAAATGAAACACAGTGCATTTTCAGAAATTAACGAAGGTGTGGTTTCCTTGTACTACCAAGACCAAAAATTTAAAACTTGTTTTGGCTTTAGAGTGTTAGCTCTTGATGCCTCCAAAATCATTTTACCAACAAGCGTTGAAATAAAAAATGAATTTGGCTCAAGAAAAATACGTAACCAAAAACCAAAAGATTTAGGTGATTATGCAAGTGCAACCTTTGCGGTTTGTTATAAATAATGTTGCCATAAGGTCAGTGTTAGATAGAGGTAACACTCATGAAATTAACTTAGCAGATAAAATGCTTAAAGTTGTAAATACTAATGACTTACTGATTTGTATATTTATCTTATAAATTTCTTTCTAGCCTTACAAAAAGAAAAATTGCTTATGTCATTCGATGTCCCAGATCATCTTTTAATGAAGTGAATGCTATGTTTGAAGAAAAAAGCCCATCTAGTGTTGAGGTTACCATATGTGCTCAGCGTAAGATAAAACAAGAAAATAGTGGAATAACGCTTCAAAGTGGTACTGCCATCTGGTGAAATTGAAGTGTTAGCTACATCATTAATGGATGAACAAAAGTTTCAAACTGGAGGATTTAAGGAGTTATATTTTTTACGCTGGGGAGTTGAGACATTTTTTGCAAAACTCAAAGGAAGACTAAGTCTAGAAAATTTTACAGGAAAAAGTGTTGAGTCTGTTAAACAGGATTTTTGGTCAGCTATCATTATTAGCAACCTAGAAAGTGTTATGACAGAAGATGTAGAAGAAGCGTTGAATATGGACTTAACCGATGATAAGCTTAAGAGGAGCATTAACAAATCTGTCTCATTTAACGCGATCAAAAACTTGGCTTTCGACATTTTTGCTACGGAATCAGATACTGACTGCATTATGGATCAATTATCAAAGCTATTTTTGATGAACACTTTGGCGGTAAGAAAGGGAAGGAAAGTTGATCGTCATAAGGTACCTTATCTTCGTTCGTTCAATTACCAAAAAAGGGTTAGAAAACACATATTTTGACTAGAGGTAGTATTCATATCTTCTGATAATAACTGGGTAGCTTATTGCCATAGCTCCTGTAAAATGACTTCTAAACAAACTATTTCTTAAGTAATTTACACTTCAGAGTTTATCTGCTTTAAAGTTTACTCTATTCTGTTTCAGCATTTGTCATAAATCCTTAATTATTTCTGACTTTTTAGTTCAGTTTTTAACCATTCTTTCCTTAACTTAATGGCAGTGGACCTCAGCCCCTTTCTCCAGTAGAAGATTAACTAATTCTAAATTACCTTTTTCTGCAGCATAATGCAGTAATGTATTACCTGTATTATCTTTGTACTTTACAAAAAAAGCTACTATCTCTGATCTATTGCGGGAATTTGCTAATTCAAAAGGTGTTAATCCATCCTCGTTCTTAGCATTAATACTAGTCCCTTCCTGTACTAGCTTTTTTACCTCTTCATAATTATTGTTGTTAACAGCTAAGTGCAGAAGGGTATTGCTATGATTATCCCTTCCCTCTATATTTATGAAATGTTGAAATAACATTACCTTACCCCCTAATACGTTTTGATTGAAGTGAATAAAAAAAACACCTTAGATCCTAATCCATAACCCCTCAACATTAGTAATTATATTTTGAGCATAATACTCCATCTTTAAAACTTGTCAACCCCTATTTAGAAATTTTTTATGGAATAATTTTTGATGAAAGTCTTCAATAAACTATTGCTAATTTAGCAATATATGCTGTTAAAAACTTAAATGATACAACCATTTCCAGCGCCCAAAACCGCTACCCGTGAAAATAAGTTTTCTTGGAATCGTCCGGTCTGGATAACCATACGTGTCAAGTTAAGGGAAAGTGAGAGGAAAGTTAGTAGAAGGAAGGGAAAAAATAAGGTATAAGCCCTCTTAAATTTATCAAACAAAACAAGAGAACTTATAATGAACAAAATAACTCATTTATCAAAAACCCTCAACGAATTTTTTAACGAGAAAGCAGATAACAGCAACAGGCTTTGTTAAAAGAAAGAGAAAGTTGAGTGGTTCATCATTCGTAAAAGCTATAATTTTGGGTAACATAGGAGTTGAAAACTGTAGTATAGATGAAATGTGTCAACTATTAAATGAAGATTCAGTGGTAATGACAAAACAGGGTTTGGATTTTAGATTTACTGAGAAAGCAGTGGAATTTATGAAAAGAATGTATAATGAATCTTTAGTTTTATTTAAAAATAGCTTACAGGTTAATTGCAGGATTTTGAAGCAATTTAGAAGCGTTAAGCTATTGGATAGTAGCTCTACCTAATGGTATGGAGGATATATATAAAGGTTATGGTACTAGCTACAGTGGTTATGAGAGCAATACTAAGTCTGGAATAAAATTACAGTTAGTTTTCGACTACCTAAATCAGACATTAGACCAACTTGATTTAACAGAGGGAATAAGGTCCGATCAAGGTTATAGAAACCATTTAAGCAATATATCAAATGATGATTTGCTAATATCTGACTTAGGTTGCTTTGTACCAAGTTCTTTTGAACAAATTGATAAAGCTGGAGCTTATTTTGTTAGCCGTTGATACCAATATATATGATATAGAAACAAATCAAAAAATAGAGTTGTTGGAATGTTTAGAAGGTCAATCCCTTCTAGAGATGGAGGTGCTATTAGGAAAAGAAGTAAAAATTAAAGTGAGAATTATATGTCAGAAGTTAACTGAAGAACAGTCTATAATTAGAAGAAGAAGGGCCAATAAGTTAGCAAAATCACATATTTTCTCAAAAGAATCAAAAATTGCTGGATTGGTCGATATTCATAACTAACGTTCCAGAGAGTAAAATCAGCGCTGAACAAGTATTAACAATTTACAGGGTAAGATGGCAGATTGAATTATTATTTAAATTGTATAAGAGTCACATCAGGCTTGACGAACTTAAAGGCAAACCATACAGAGTATTATGTGAACTATACGCTAAATTGTGCGCAATTCTTATATTTCATGGAATAGTTGGTTGTATAAAACTGAAAGAGAATACAGAGCTGAGTTTAACAAAGGCATTCATTGAATTAAAAAGAAGGATTAGGGAGTGTTTTTAGCGTTAAGCAGCAAAATTAATAATTTGAGAATTTTCCTGAAAAAACTTACCACAGACTGGTCACAATTTTCTGTGAAAGACAGACATAGAAAAACTAGAGTATCCACCTTAAGTTCATTGAATTTTCTTACCCTTGCTTCTTAACTTGACGCGTATGGTCTGGATAACAAGGTCTTCTTTTTTCTATACTCCATATAGGAGCAGAAAGTGCCCCAGAAAAAGTACCAACCTGCCCCTACCCACTCTGAGAAGTTATTATCTTCTCTTGCTTTCAACCAAGCAATACTTATTCATACCATCTGGGTAAGGTCATTTAGCTTTCCTTAATATTAGCTATAATTCTGATCATATCTTTTAAGTGTGTAAGATAGTACTGAACGCTCAATCTAACTTATCATTGCACTCTTTATCAAAGCAAGTGCAAGCGTACAAACTGAATTTAGATTTTTCATCTACTAGATATGAACCATCTTGATTTTGAAATCTTATTTTAGTCTCCACGTTAATATGATTTACTCTGTTATTCCTCTCATCAAGTAAATATCTTTTTTTTTATCAAATTTTAATTTATAGCAGTCAATTAACTGATCATATTTTACTGAAGCTTGTATCATTAAAAAGTCATAATACAATTGTTGAGCATAATGGTATTTTTCACATCTATTACCATAGCAACTAGAATAAGTATATTCTGGATCAATTGTATAATTAAACTGAATTGTTGCTATATTTTTATCATTCTGCACGGATACTGCTTGATTTTCTTGGGTTAATTTTGAAAATTGAATTTTACCTTGCCCTAAAGTGTCAATTTTTATCTCTATGAAAATATTTTTAGTATCTGGAACTTTTGCCCATGTCATAGCTCCACCATTTTGTTCGACTATATCGGATATCTTTATTACCAAGTCTTTATAAATTTGAGCTAATGTTACTGTCTTCATTTCTTCTTGGTTGTAATATTGCTGAAAGTTATCTATTTCCATAGGTATAACATATAATCTGATTTTATAAGATATTCTACCGGGATTAAAATATCGTAAATCTTAGGCGTTATAAACAAAATTTACAGGAAAAATAAGATGATACTACTCAAAAAGGCAAACAAGACGGTATCTTTCTGGCATAAGTTAGCATTCAGCTTTACCTTTCCTTGCAAGACATTTTAGAGCTATTATGTCTTACTTCTTGAAGATACAAGTTAGCGTTTTTAACCCGAATTCTGGATTGGAGATTAAAAAAAACAAGAATATCAATAGCTTATTGTTTTAGCATTTACGATAAAGCAGTAAGCATTTTAAGATTAGTTACTAATTTAGTAAAATTCAAGACTTTCAATAATTTACCTAAAATCTAATCCAGAATTCGGGTTAATAATAAAATCTTGTTTTTTGAAAATGAATTTGGTAAACTTTAAAGATGTATGTGACAATATGGGGATATATTGTTTTTAGTATTTAATAAGTTAAAGTACGTACTTGATAATTTTTCTGAACGCTCTAATCAAGCTAAAATAGGTAAGCTAGATAAAATTATTCTTAGTTTGAAGTTGGTATAGGGTATTAAGATGAAAAAAATTGAAATTTCAGAATTACTAAAAAGAATTGCAATCTGTTTACTATGCGTGGCAACTATTGTCTCTATCGCTTTTTTGTTTGCCTATATGCATACAATGTTGCTCAGTAAAGGGTATGAGTTAGCTGCACATTATGTTAGTGAAGCTATGCCTTGTGTGTTACTTGTCGTTTTCTTTTTTATTGCTTGGTTTATATATGATAAAATATTCAGCAAACTAAAGGAAGTAGAGCTGCCTATATCAATAGAATTAGCTAATTCAGATGATAAAAGAACAACATTTGCTGATGCTATAATTGATGACCCCTTAAAACAAAGGTTGCAGATGATTTGCCGTGACCAAATGACAGAAGAAATGCACAAGCTGTTTGGAAATAAAAGTATTAATTCACTAAGAGGTTACATATTACATGGCCTTCCTGGAAATGGTAAAACACTTATCGCTCGTGCAATTGCAGGTGAATCAAATATGAATTTCATAAGCATCTCAGGCCCTGATCTTATTGGAGTATATGTTGGTCATGGTGCACATGCTGTACGCGAGCTTTTTAAAGTAGCAAAAAAACATGCTCCTTGTATAGTCTTTATAGATGAAATAGATGTAGTTGCTCAAAAAAGAAGTACCGCTAATACCTCAGCTGACCATTGTCGAGAGAGTTTAACACAGTTATTAACTGAAATAGATGGATTTAAGAGCAGAAAAGATATAATAGTAATTGGTGCAACTAACCGTATCGATGATATAGATCCAGCACTTATTAGACCTGGACGTTTAGGTCAGAAGGTTCTTATCCCTAATCCAAGCATGAAAGCGAGACAAAAGATATTGGAACTTTATATGCGAGGTACAAAAGCCGATAAAGAGTTAAACCTTAGAAACATTGCAGAAAAGACTGAAGACTATTCTGGGGCTAAGTTAGAGCAATTAGTAAATGAGGCAAAAATGTGTGCTGTTGAGGAAAGACGGTCTAAGATTAGTGAGAAAGATTTCGATCACGCGCTTCGCGGGTTAAGTTCAGAACAAGAAAGAGAGAGAATAAGGTTGGTTTCAAACAGGGAGACACAGACAGAAGAAACTTCTTTTATACGGTAAACATAAAAATTGAAATTATAGAAGTGTAGCTGAGCCAACCTTCGTTATTCTTATTATTACCCACAAATAAAGACATGGTATTGCATTTACTCAAATAATTTAATTTTATTAACCTGAAAGCTTATTGGATTAAAATTATTAAATTAAGAGTTATAATTTTAGCAACTAAAAGCTGTAAATTGCACCATATAAACAGTTATTTCAAGCAAAAGTTATACTGACCTTAGCCAGAAAAAGTGGTGGAAAAGTTAGGAATGTTTTTTACAAAAAAAGACAGTATCAATAAAAAGGATTTTATTCTATTTGAAATATAAAATTATCATGTATTTTTCTGTTATTCCCAAGTGAATTATTATTAACTTAGCAGTATATATTATTAAAAACACAAGCAATACAATCATTTTTAGCAACCAAAACCAGCAAGCGTGAGAAGATTTTTTTTTGGAATGAGTTGGTCATGATGTTTGTAAAACTTAATTTGTACACTTTACTTATCCCCAGTAATTCTGATATAGTTACTTTAGTTAAAGTCTATAAAAGTTTATAAATGGCAACCTTAAGTGTAAGAGAAGCTTTATGCACAGCAATTAGAGAAGAAATGCAAAACGACTCTGATGTGCTTATCATGGGTGAAGAAGTTGCAGAGTATGATGGTGCTTATAAAGTAACGAAAGGATTACTGAAAGAGTTTGGAGAAAACAGAGTAGTTGATACGCCTATTACCGAACATGGATTTGCTGGCCTTGCTGTTGGAGCGGCATTTGCTGGATTAAAGCCAATAGTCGAGTTTATGACTTTTAATTTTTCTATGCAAGCTATTGACCAAATTGTGAATTCCGCAGCAAAAACAAATTATATGTCAGGCGGACAACTTGGATGCCCTATAGTATTTCGTGGACCAAATGGCGCTGCAGCAAGAGTTGCTGCACAACATTCTCAATGCTTTGCAGCTTGGTATTCGCATATACCGGGGTTAAAAGTAATAGCACCCTATTTTGCCTCCGATTGCAGAGGTCTGCTTAAAGCTGCAATTCGTGACCCTAATCCGGTAATATTTCTAGAAAACGAAATAGCTTATGGACATGAGCATGAAGTTTCTGACTCTGAGCTATCAAACAAAGATTATCTACTTGAGATAGGCAAAGCTGCTGTTATACGGGAAGGAAAGGATGTAACTATCACTGCTTTTTCATTAAAATTAATGGATGCCTTAAATGCAGCAGATTTACTTTCGAGTGAAGGTATAGAAGCTGAAGTTATTGACCTCAGAACCTTAAGACCACTTGACACTCAAACTGTTATTAACTCTATTCAGAAGACTAATAGGTTAGTTAGTGTAGAAGAAGGATGGCCATTTGCAGGAATAGGAGCAGAGCTGTCAGCCGTTGTTATGGAACAAGGATTTGACTACCTTGATGCTCCAGTTGTACGTGTAACTGGCAAGGACATCCCCTTACCTTACGCTGCAAATCTAGAAAAAAAAGCATTACCGCAAGTGGAAGATATAGTTGAAGCCGTGCATCAGGTCTGTTTTAGAAAAAAATAGTTCTTTTTTGTGTCTCCTGTTCCGCATTGGTCCATCAAAGAAGTATTTCCAGTGCCGCCTATACCACCCATTACTTTTATGACGATAGTTTTAGCACCGAAAAATACAGCACAAAATATACCGAGTGCAAAAAGAGCTGGCCATGGCATTCTACCAAATATCGCAAGCAAAGCTGCACCTATTATCACTACGGTCATAAGCGGTCCGCCTATTCCCCAAACGTAGCCAATAATGTTACATATTACTTGAGCAGTTGTATCAGTATTAGTGTCAGCGGCAGCACTCCCAACATGAGAAAAAGAAATAAATAATACTATAAAAAGAATATTAAAAACTTTCCTAGGGTTCATCTCTATACCTTAAATTTAGATATTGCAATTATACCTAAAATACTATAATTTTTAGTAAAACTAGCATAAAGATTGAATAACAAACAGTGCCACAAAAGTAGTTGACACACAACTGCACGAACATTGTAATATGGCACGATATCACATAGTAAACGATGTCATCCCAGTGCCCAGACTATTTGGATCCAGGAAACTTAACTCTACACCAAGTAAATGTACAATAAGAACTAGATTCCAGACTGGAATGACACCCTACTTAACCGTCATACCGCGATTCATTCGCGGTATCTCTTAGCATAGATCCCGCTAACACGTAGCGGGATGACAGCAATCCTACGTCATACCGCCGCGGCGCTAACAAGAGATCCCGCTGCGGGATGACGAGGTCAGGGTGTCATGAAAGTAGCTGACACTGGTTTCCATCCAAGACAGCAGTAGCCCCTTCGGTGTCATTCCAGTGCCCAGACACTGGTTTCTATCCAAAAGGGTGTCATCCCAGTGCCCAGACACTGGGATCCAGGAATTTTATTAAGTTGGTAAGCATAAAAGTGTTATGTAAAATACAACGTTCTTGATGGGATTGCGTGAAATGCTGGATCCCAGTGTCAAGCACTGGGATGACAAAAAAAGGAGCACTGGCATGACACCTCTCTTGGACTCTTTTAGCCACAAACATTAAGAAATTTACTAAATGAAAAAAAAGGCAAAAGAAGCCCCGTGGTGCGAGTTTTGACTCTATATTACTGTAAGTGGCGCTGTAATAATGTGCTAACGCTTAAAATAAGCGCGATTTGGCTGAATGTAGAAAAAATTTAAAAGACATGCAGCCGCTATAATTTTATGTAATCCGCCAATAAATACTCTGAGTTTTTTACTGAATTTTTGTTGTTGAACCTGCGCAGATCAAAAACAAGTTTTGAGTCATAAATACCCTTAATACTACAATAAGGGGGCTGGCGGAGTTTGTCAAGTAAGTTTTTTCGTTTCTAACGGTTGTTGCCAAAAACTATACAAGAAGTCTTTTAAGATCAATCACTTATCTTCAAGGCTTGAATAAAAGCATTCTGTGGAATATTTACGTTCCCTATAGAATGTAACCTTTTTTTACCTTTCTTTTGCTTTTCAAGTAGTTTCATTCTTCGCGTTACATCTCCACCATAGAGTTTAGCTGTTACATCTTTTCTATATGGATTAATCGTTTCTCTGGCAATAATTTTTCCACCCACTGCCGCTTGAATCGCGATTTTATATTGCTGACGTGGTATTAAATCCTTCAAGCGTGCACATATTTCACGCCCCCTTTTTTCTGCCCTACTTTTGTGAACGATACAAGCCAGTGCATCTACGGGCTCTCCATTAATTAAAAAGCTTAATTTATCTATTTGGCTTACCAGATAGCTGGAAATTTCCCAATCCAAACTTGCATATCCTTTGGAAATTGATTTTAATCGATCATAAAAGTCAAAAACAACTTCAGACAGTGGTAATTTATATCTTAACAATGCTGTTGTTGTGTTACCAATGTAAGATAAATCCTCCTGTTCTCCCCTCCTTTCTTCACATAGAGATAGAATCTCTCCCAAGTATTGGTCAGGGACCATTATGGTTGCGGTAATCCATGGTTCTTCCACAATTTCAATTTTCGTTGGATCTGGCATATCACTTGGGTTATGAATATTCAAAACTTCACCACCTCGTGTTGTAACCCTATATATAACACTCGGTGCAGTTGCTGTTAGGTCTAAATCAAATTCTCTCTCGAGCCTTTCTTGAATAACTTCAAGATGCAACATTCCCAAAAAACCACAACGAAATCCATAGCCTAGTGCATTTGAAGTTTCAGCCTCGAAGGTAAAACTTGCATCATTTAAATGTAACTTTTCTAGAGCTTCTCTTAGATATTTAAAATCATCCGTTTTATGAGGAAAAATGCTACAAAATACCACAGGATGCACTTCTTTAAATCCAGGAAGTGCTTTACTACAAGGTCTCTTTTCCTCAGTGATAGTGTCCCCTACCTTGCAGTCTGCTACTTCCTTCATTGAAGCAGTTATAAAACCAACTTCACCCGCTGAAAGTTCACCCGTCATCACTTTTTTAGGGGTGAAAATACCGATATTATCTATCTGATATGTAGCATTATTAGACATCATAACAATTCTCATGCCTTTTTTTAGCACTCCATTTTTAACTCGCACTAAAATTACCACTCCTAAGTAAGTGTCATACCAACTATCAACTAAAATTGCTTGCAGTGGAGCATTTACATCACCTTGAGGAGCTGGAAGTTTTGCCACTATTGCTTCAAGTACATCTTTTATTCCAAGTCCAGTTTTTGCTGATATTAAAACTGACTCACTTGCGTCAATACCGATTATTTCCTCAACCTGGAGTTTTACCCCTTCTGGATCTGCAGCAGGAAGATCAACTTTATTGAGCACAACTATTATTTCATGATTGTTGTCAATAGCTTTATATACATTTGCAAGGGTTTGTGCTTCAACGCCCTGGCTACTATCTACCACTAAAAGTGAACCTTCACATGCGGCTAAGCTTCGGCTTACCTCGTAAGAAAAGTCAACGTGACCTGGGGTGTCCATGAGATTTAGGCAATATTGATTACCGTCATTTGCCGTATAATTGAGTTTTACTGTCTGTGCCTTAATTGTAATCCCACGTTCGCGTTCTATATCCATTGAATCGAGTATTTGATTGATCATTTCTCTTGCTTCAAGGCCGTTACATTCCTCTATTAAACGGTCAGCAAGCGTTGACTTACCGTGGTCTATATGCGCTATTATTGCAAAATTTCTTATGTTGTTCATTTATGGCTATTTTATTTAAGTAGAACCATTTTACATTTTAAGTGTTGTGAGGGCAATCCTTTATTAAGAGACTATTTACTCCTTCAACATAGACGACACTTTTTTCGAGCAGGAAATCACTTTATTAATCATATAATTCTCATGATTATTATCTATTTTAGGCAACTCATACAGATAATTCACCATCATTCCAGCCGACTGACTAATACCCTTTTCAGAAGTATCCGCCATCCAGTTTAATTGTTTTATCGATGCACCATTGCTTAAATGAAAATGCGCCACCGGATCATAAGCATTCCCATTACTATTATTCACTTTTAGTAAATAATATGCACATAGTTTAAGCATGCATTGTTTAGTTTCATTTATACATTCAACGTTAATTTTTAATTGCTCTGCACTTTCTAAAATTTCTGCACTAGATTGTTTTATATTTAGTTTGCCCAATAAAGTGACATCTTGGTTTAGATTGTTTTTTAGCCATTTCGTAAAGCCAGGTATTGGAGAAAGAGTTGCGTATGTTTTTATACTTTTAAATTCCTGTGATAGCTTTTCTACAACCCTTTTGATCAAAAAATTACCAAGGCTGATTCCAGATAACCCTGCTTGAGTATTTGATATTGAATAGAATATAGCAGTGCTCGCACTACTTGGATCATTTGAAGGTACCGACTCATCTAAAAGGTGTTGAATACTATCTGCAATCTTATCCACCAATGCAACCTCTACAAAAATTAGAGGTTCGTTTGGTATCTTGTAATGAAAAAAAGCAAAACAGAGACCCAGCCTGTTTTTTAAGTCATCCCAAGAGGAAATTTTATGCACAGCTTCATATTTTATAAGTTTTTCTAGCAATGATGCAGGTGAATCCCAGGTGATTTGACGAAGATCAAGTAGATCAACATCAACCCAAGTATAGAGTATATTTTTTAATTCGTTCTCTAGTGGATTCAAGCTTCTATATTGGTTCTTTAGCTTAAGCACGTCAGAACGCATATCAACAATAAACTTAAGGCCTTCTGGTAAAGAAATAAATTGCTTCAATATTTTAGAACGCGGTGATTCAAGAATTTTTATTAAATCCTGTTCAAATTTATAGTTTAACTCGGGATCTTGGTTTTTCTTATACTCTCTAATTTTCTCATCTATTTCCGCTTTATTCGGATTAAATTTTTCTGCCAGGGTTTGTAGAAATTTTATTTTACCTTTCTCTGATAAGCTCAAGTACAGGTTACCAAGAGATACAGCGTTCTTACGTGCTGAAACCTCCCCTCCCTTTGGGTTTAAGCACTCGTTCATCTTCAAGACTAAACTATCGATATCGCGACTGTTGCTTAAATCAGGACTGATGTTACCAATCCACGATCTTACAGCATCTGCCACTCCACCTAGTATTTTAAAAAAGCTTCCTACCGCCTTTTTGTCTTCAACTTTCACTATATCAGTTTTTACCAATGATTCTTTTGTCATAGATTACCTTTATTATACATGGCTAATGCAAGTCAGTACGTCATACCGCCGCGGCATCTCAGCCGCTAACAAGAGATCCCACTAGCGGGATGACGGTTGTCGATAAACCCAAGTTATTTTAGCTACATATAGCTTAAGTTAAAAGAAAATTTAGCTACATAGCAGGCACTATTACTAGATTATTAATAATTCAGTAATACAATAGACTTCTTGCACTACCTCCCAAGCCACAACTGTCATTCAGTAGAAACGAAAAAACTTACTTGACAAACTCTGCCAGCCCCCTTATTATGATAGTTAAGCAATTCGTCATCCCGCTGCTTGTTAGCGGCTGAGATACCGCGGCGGTATGACGTAGGACTGCTGTCATTCAAGTAGCTGAAACTGGAATGACACGTCATAAAGGAACCAGTGTCAGCTACTTGGATGATACCTTTTTTCTACTTAGTTTGGGTTATGCAAGAAGTCTATTTACTTCTTAACTTGACGCACATGATGTCTTGCAGCATCATCTACTGTCTCTAAATAAATCATTGCTAGACATATACCACTGTGTACTTCTACGGATACCTTATTGCCTAAACTTCGATTAAAGCAAGAATTTTTTCCCGGAAAAGCAAAATTACTAAGGTGCAGTTCCCATTTTAATCCTTTAGTTGATATTTGAGCTCTCGGTATACCAAGTAAAGATATTTTAGTATTTTTTGGCAAAGAAAAAAAATGGGTAATACCTTTTTGTAAAGTGTAACCTACCATGGGAGGTGAAGGTGTGTAAAAGATACTGCCCGTACTTAGAAAAATGTTAATATTCTGTAGTATGTGATCAATTGCTCCTCCAGTAATACCCGTTACTATTGATGGCAATAACTTTACTGTTTTTAAGTGAGCCATTGCTTTAGAAAAGTCGCAATAATCTTGATCAGGTAGATATATCGTATTCAAATTAGCACGTAAATCCAGATTTACGCTATCCAAATCTCCTACTACAAGATCAGGTTTTACGCCAATTGATAGAAGCTTGTTTGCTCCTCCATCTACAGCAATAATAGGTATATCTCGTTTAAAAAACGATGAGCTCGGTATTTTTCCATTTAGCACTACAATAGAACGATATTGTTGTTGTGTACTGCAGTGCAGCACATGATCATGGTGCAGGTTTTGCATCGTAGTAACATTTTTGAATAATTGATATTATGCTAATCACTAATCCAGCAATATTGCTAAGCACCACAAAAATTGAGCTCTGGTAAAGACCATAGCCAATCCAAGACAATGAACAAATAAGATAGTTTACTAACATTAACATCGATACATCACGAGTAACTTTAGTGATATATGCTTTATATACTTGAGGTGATAATCCAATTAGAGATGCAATTAACGCAATGAAGCCGAAGCATTCTTCAATATTTATATACATACATTTTCCTACGCTTGCTTTAACAATATCAGGTTCAAAGGGTTGTACTTTATGTACTCTCAGCTTTTCTAGAGCACCCCTAATGCGTGTAATTTATAACATCATTTAGTCTATTAATCAAGAAATTAATAGTGACTTGCATTTATGAAACCCAATCGGCTTCTATGCTAATTATTATCCAAACTAATCGTCGGTTGTGCATCTTGCTCAGAGATTAGGGCAACCAGCAAATTATTTATCAATTGAACCTTTTGCTTGCCATCTAATTGTAAGCTTTTGTTTTTTTCAAAATGAGCTATTACTTCCTCGATAATTCCTATTGCGTTTTGCACTATAAGCCTTCTTGCCGAAGTGATAGCATGTGCTTGTTGGCGTCTTAGCATTACCTGTGCAATTTCAGATGAATATGCCAGATGCGATATTCTCGCTTCTGTAATCTCAATTCCTGCAATATCTAATCTTTGTTGTAACATTGACCGCAATTCATCTGAAATTTTATCAGAATTTTTACGTAAAGATTCCTCATCGCTTTCGCTATCATACGGATAATTGCTTGCTAATTCTCTTATTACTGAGTCACTTTGTACAAAAACAAATTCGTGATAGTTGTTAACATTATAATACGCCTTTGCAGGACTGCTCACTCTCCAAACAATCACTGCTGAAATCTCTATTGGACTTCCATTGGCATCATTCACTTTTATTTTTTCTGTGTTGATATTCTGAAATTTTAGGGAAACTATATATTTGCTTGAAAAGGGAAGCGTTACACATATTCCAGACTTAGAGGTTGTCCGGAAACAAGTAAATTCAAGCATATTCCCTCTTTAACATAACCCTACTCATAGCTAGGTATATGAA
>NZ_LYUY01000139.1:0-2260 GCF_001675785.1 Wolbachia endosymbiont of Nomada ferruginata | reverse complement strand
GCCTGATAACCGTCATCCCGCTACTTGTTAGCGGGATCTAGAGATACCGCGAATGAATCGCGGTATGACGGTTCGCGGCGGCATGACGATAAGGTTTATACCTTGTCATCCCAGTGCTTGACACTGGGATTGATTTATCTTGTCTACCTTATTTTGCCACTCCGCTGAACGGATACCAACAAATGGTGTCATTCCAGTGCTTGACACTGGAATCCAGATACGATTTCATCATATAAATCTTTCCATTCTTGATTTGTTTTTTCAATTAAGTTTATTTTCCATTTTCTCTGCCAGCTTTTTAGAAGCTTTTCTTTACTAATTGCTAAATTTATGTCTTGAAACTCCTCAAAGTAGACTAATTTACTAACATTGTACTTTGACGTGAAACCGGAAATGGCTTTGCTTTTATGCTCCCAAATTCGTTTGATTAAATTTGATGTTATACCTATATACAGGGTTCCATTTCGTTCACTTGCAAGTATATAAACATAATAACTTTTCATATATAGTAACCTGGATCCCAGTGTCTGGGCACTGGGATGGCACCATTTATTGTAAGGACTTACCTCACATTTACTCTATGATTATCTTTTTAGATCACCTTGTCTACCTATTTTGCCACTCTGCTGAACGGATACAAAATATATTTAATGTTTATATGATGTACTTACTTATAAATGTCTTTTCTGTGTCCTATCTCTGTGATAACCACTTCATATTTTATAATATTTACGGAATAGATAACGCGATAATCACCTACCCTTAATCTTTTTTGTCCTTTAAATCTGTAATATAATGACTCACCAAGGTTCAACTGTAAGGCGCTTATTTATCGCATTTATGATCCTTAATCTTATTGTTTTTGGAAGAGCTGGAAGGTCTTTCTCAAGAACGCTTTCTATGAAGATAATATTGTATTCCAGTCTACATCCTCACTTCTAATTTTCTTCACACCTGAAACATTACGTCTAGCAGCACGCTCAATTAGTATTTTATCTTCCTCATTTTCAATTGCTTCTTGTATTAGCTTCTCTGCTAGTTCTTTAATGGACTTATTTCTTATTTTAGCCAGTCCAGCAAGACACTCTGAAATTTCGTTGTTGAAAGTTATGCTAAATTTTGAGTTTGCCATATATTTTACCTAAAATCTACTAATAATTATACAACATTTTTCTGAATTTTTCAATAAAAAAAGTTGCCTATACGTAAAGAGGACCTGTGTTGACAAATAATTAAACATTTGTCATGTACTATGTTTGTTAAGGAGAAATAGCATAGAAGTTAGTATTAAGTATATTAGGAATAAGGAAGGCTGCGCTCAGTGTCACACACTGGAATAACAGGAAAAAACGAACTGCTATACTAAAAAAAAAGAAATTGAACATGACAGAATGGCTAATATCTAATCAGCTTATTGATTATAATTGTGCTGTAAAATCTATGGAAGAGAAAATTCAACAAATTCACAATAATTTAGCAGACGAATTGGTATGGCTACTCCAGCACCCTCCACTTTACACTGCAGGAATCAGTGCAACAGCTGATGATATTGTTGAAAAACTATTTCCCATATATAAAACAGGAAGGGGTGGTAAACACACATATCATGGTCCAGGACAGCGCATTATATATTTAATGTTAAACCTTAAAAAAAGAAACAAATGCGATATAAAGCTATATATTAGAGATCTAAGTAAGTGGATCATAAATGTTTTAAAGCAATTTAATATACTTGGAGAGTTTAGAGAAGATAGAATAGGCATTTGGGTAAACCATAACGGAGTAGAAAAAAAAATTGCAGCTTTTGGTATCCGTTTAAGAAAATGGGTAACTTATCATGGCATAGCGCTTAACGTCTTTCCAGACCTCTCTCACTATAAGGGTATTATTCCTTGTGGGTTGCAAGATTATGGCGTCACGTCAATGGAAGAACTAGGAGTGAAAGTTCCACTCTCTGAATTGGATGATATACTAAAAAAAGAGTTTTATAAGATATTTTAATGATTGTTTATCTTTTATATTTCATTCTCACTTTATGTGCTAACACAAGTATTCATGCAATCGACCAAGTTGATATTATTGCTCCTTCTTCGAAGGGAAAAGAATCAGATCTGACTACTATAAAAGAATATGTAGAAGCTTTGGATTTTAATCCCCATATTTCGGAGAAAATATATAGGAGGTTGTCCACAAACCAAGGAATACGTAGTATATAAAGAAAGAATATTGAGGTAAGAGATGAGGAAAAAATATCCAACAG
>NZ_LYUY01000138.1:0-2410 GCF_001675785.1 Wolbachia endosymbiont of Nomada ferruginata | reverse complement strand
GTAATGAGGCAGAAACTCTATCAGGTACTTATTGCGCCAAAAAACTTTCAAGCCCTTTTTAAGTATACGCGCTAAAGTTAAGATCCGACCAGGACAGCCGCAATAAAGTAGATAAGCCTAAACGCCATCATGTCTTTAGGAGGGTTTGCTAATGAAAGTTCTTAAGTTGACGCCATTGGCTGAACGGATACGATTTATTTCAGTGCATGAACTGGTCCTTTTCGGATTTTAGCGCTGTCTGCACGAACGTCTAGTTTAGGGGTAAGAAAAATTATGGCCCGCAAATTAATCCAAACACATAAGTGTAGTGTTACCACCAAATGCTGTAGTGTTAACACTTACAACTTTTTCTGTAGAAAAACGCTGTAAATAATGAGGACCACCAGCTTTTGGCCCAGTGCCAGATAGTCCTCTACCACCAAATGGTTGTATCCCAACTGCTGCACCTATCTGGTTACAGTTGATGTAGACATTTCCAACTGATATTTTTTTACTTATAGTGTCAATTTGACTTTGTATACGACTCTGCAAAGAAAACGTGAGTCCATATCCAGTACTATTTATATCACTTATAACTTCATTTAATTGTGACTTGTTAAAACGTATGATATGTAAAATAGGACCAAATACTTCTTGCTTTAATTGCGAAATTTTTTGTATTTCATAAATATATGGAGGAAAGAAATAACCATTATGAGAATTTGTATCCATGGGTACTTTAAATAACAGATTTGAATCTCCGTCCTCTGACATTTTTTGCGTATGTTGAGTTAGCATATCGATAGATGCTTTGTCAATTATTGGACCAATATCAGTACTAAGTTGTATTGGGTCACCAATCTTGAGTTCTTGCGCTGCACCGCATATCATTTTTATCTGCTTCTCTGCTATGTCCTCTTGAATAAACAGCACTCTAAGTGCAGAACAGCGTTGGCCGGCGCTGCGAAACGCAGAAAGTACAACATCCATAGCCACTTGCTCTAAAAGAGCAGAGCTATCAACTATCATAGCATTGAGCCCTCCTGTTTCAGCAATAAGTGGTACGATAGGACCATCCCTATTTGCAAGCATTTTATTGATTATTTGAGCAGTTTGTGTTGAGCCAGTAAAAGCTACTCCGGCAATTCTATTGTCTGGAACTAATATTTTGCCTAAATATCCACCATCCCCAGGAATGAGGTGTAACACATTTTTTGGTATCCCAGCTTCGTGTAGTATCTTAACAGCTTCATAGGCAATAATCGGCGTTTGCTCTGCCGGTTTTGCAAGCACCGTGTTACCTGCTGCAAGTGCAGCTGAAACCTGCCCAAGAAAAATAGCAAGTGGAAAATTCCATGGTGATATGCATAAGAAAACTCCCCTGCCTTCAAAAAAGATGAAGTTATCTTCACCTGTTGGACCTGGCAATTTTTTCCAGTCGCTCAGTTCATTCTTTGCTATCATTGCATAATAACGCAGAAAGTCAATTGCTTCCCTTACTTCTGCTATTGCATCGGATAAAATTTTTCCTGCTTCCACAATCAGAATGTAAATTAACTCTTTCATCCTTTCCTCAAGCAAATCTGCAGCTTTTTCGAGGTATTTAGCGCGCTCTACTGCTGAAACATTCTGCCACTTAGTAAAAGCACTATGTGCTATTTCAAGAGCGTTTAAAGCTTGATCGCTTGTTGCACTTGACACTTCTCCAATTACATTTTCCAAATGTGCAGGATTCACTACTTCGATAAATTCAGCATTATCAAATAGTGCTTTTCCATCAATTATTGGTCCAATTTGCCACTTTTTTTCACTAAAACCCTTTATATCATCTGCAAATTGTGAGACTATCACAGAATCACTAATATCCATCCCCAAGGAATTTTTTCTTTCTAGTCCCAAAATATCTTGTGGTAATGGAATGCCTGGATGAGGTTCATAATTAAAATTTATAGCTTTTTCCAGTGGATCTGAAATTAACTCATCGATTTTAACGTTAGGATCACTTATTTGATTAACAAACGAACTATTAGCTCCATTTTCAAGAAGGCGTCTTATAAGATAAGGCAACAAGTCACTATGTTCCCCAACGGGTGCGTAGACACGACAGCTAACATTTGTTGCAAGCTCTGACATTGCATAATCATATAAGTCTTTTGCCATTCCATGTAAGCGTTGAAATTCAAATCCAGGGTGGTTTTTATCAGCAAGTTCCATAATAGAAGCAAAAGTATAGACGTTATGAGTTCCAAAGCATGGGTAAAAGCTGTTTGGTTTACTCAAAAGTTTCTGTGCGCACACGAGGTAAGATACGTCAGTATAGCTTTTTCTTGTAAATACTGAGTAATCATTTAGAGGTTGTCCGGAAACAAGTAAAAGGCTATAATATCTGAAATTTTAGTACGGGGTAAAGATGAGAAAAAAGTATCCAACA
>NZ_LYUY01000137.1:0-2427 GCF_001675785.1 Wolbachia endosymbiont of Nomada ferruginata | reverse complement strand
ATTTACTAAACAGAAAAAAAGGCAAAAGAAACCCTAGGGTAGCTAGTTATTCACTATCCATTTTTTAAGTTGGCGTTTTTTTATGTTTTAAACGCTTTATAAGCGCGTTTCAGCTTATGTAGGTAGAAGTTTTATAAAGACATAAGGTGCACATAGTGCAAAAAATTAAACATGAGACGCCAGATACGTGAGTTTTTTTGTCATTTAATCTGTACAGAGAAGATAAATAAATAGCTTCAGTTTCATGATAAGGGGGCTGGCGGAGTTTGTCAAGGAATTTTTATGCAAGAGATCTATTGAAATGCCCCTGTAAAATCATACTATTAATTAGTGCACTGTAAATTTAAAATTATAAATATGTTAAGCAGATTGGTAATTTTGCTATTAGTTTTTATACTTCCTTTTTCTTCATACTCATACCAGTTTAGAACCAAAGCAAAGCAAGCAGTAGTCTTAGATTTAGCTTCAGACTCGTTCATTTTTGACCATAATTCCGATGAAAAAATGGCCCCATCTTCAATGAGCAAGTTAATGACTTTATACATAACCTTCGATTATCTAAAAGCTGGAATAATACACATGGAGGATAAATTTCGAGTAAGTAGAAAAGCGTGGGAAAGGAGAGGCTCTTCTATGTTTTTGAAAGAAGGTCAATCCGTTACGGTGAGGGAATTACTTGAAGGAATTACAATAGTCTCAGGCAATGATGCCTGCATAACACTAGCCGAGGGCATTGCAGGATCAGAAGAGAATTTTGTGGCTGAAATGAATGAAGTTGCACAAAATTTGAATCTGAATGACAGTCATTTTGTCAACTCAAGCGGGTGGCCAGATGAAGATCATTTTATGAACGCAAAAGACTTGGTAATGCTGGCAAAAAGGATTTTCACCGATTTTCCTGAATATTATGATTTATTTTCCGAACAATATTTGACATATAATGAAATTGTACAAAAGAATAAAAATCTTCTACTTTTTCACGATATTGGGGTTGATGGCTTAAAAACCGGTTATACAAATGCTGGTGGTTACGGCATTGTAGCATCTGCAAAACGAAATGATAGGAGAATTTTTGCTGTCGTAAATGGTTTAAACACTGAGAAAGAGCGAATAGAAGAAGCAAAAAGATTGATACAATACTCCTTAAATCATTTTAACACTAAGAAAATATTCGTTAAAGACAGCGTAGTTGAGGAAGTAAATGTTCTCTATGGAAAAGATAGAAAAGTGCCTATTACAGTTACAAACGATGTTACCATAACTTACAACCGCAAATTGCATGACCAAATTAAGGTGCGTATTGAATATAAAGATATGATACCTGCACCCATTAAAAAAGGTCAAGAAGTGGGCAAAGTTTTTGTAGAAATACCAGGTATTGAGCAACAAACTACACCACTTTATGCAGCAAATGACGTGCAGGAATTGAATTTCGTAGAAAAGTTTTTTAGGATGTTATTTTAAGTTTGATATTAAAGCAATTTCGAAAGAGAGATTTATTGCACTTTAGTGTAGTTTTAACTAACAATTTCTGTTACAATACAAGATTGAAATGTTACGAAAATGTGCTGGTTATATTTGTTGCTGTCTAGTATCCTAGAGATACTGTGGGCTGTAACGCTAAAGTTTAGTAACAGTTTTACTAAGGTTGTGCCTTCGATTGCAACATTGGTAATTATGATCATTAGCATTTACTTTTTATCTCTTGCAGCATGCTTTCTACCTATTAGGGTATGCTATGCAGTTTCCTCTGGAATATGCACAATTGGAATAACTATAATTGGTGCAACCACTTTCACAGAGAATATTAATTTATCTCAAGTTTTATGTATCGTTTTAATTGTAATAGGAACCATAGGGCTAAAGCTCTCTATTTAAACCTAAAGTTTATGCATGAATTGGATATATTTACTCTTATCGTCACTAATTGAAGTGTTCTGGGTCATAACACTTAAGCATAGTTATGGATTTACTCATCTCGTACCATCAATAATTAGCATACTCTCCATGGCTCTTAGTACATATTTACTTTCGCTCGCTACACGTTCTATACCTATCGGAGTATGCTATGCAATTTGGACTGGAGTGGGCGCTATAGGAGCTTCGATACTTGGAGTTTACCTATTTGATGAACCAGTTAATTTATTCGAAGTAATATGCTTTATTTTAGTTACATTCGGGATTATAGGATTAAAATTGTTTGATACTGCAAAACAAACTGTTGATAAAATGGAATAAAAGATCCCACTGGGATGAAAGAAGCAGATACTCCATATTGTCATGCAAATTGGAATCCAGACTTTTTTCTATACAGCATGGTGAAGACGGGAAACCGTAACCGTTCAGACAATGGCGTCAACTTAAGGAAAAATATCAGCGATAGTGTATAAAATTTCTCTCTAAATTTTTTATCATTAAATTATCCAA
>NZ_LYUY01000136.1:0-2447 GCF_001675785.1 Wolbachia endosymbiont of Nomada ferruginata | reverse complement strand
GGCTTTGTTGCATCGCTACTTATGAAAGGCTAACTATAATTAGGATTATAAGCAACTTATTGAAAATCTTGTTTTTTTGCAATCAATCTGATCAAATTTAAGAATAGTAATTTGTTATTTATATTAATAAATTTAATTCTATTGAAAATAGCTAAAGCATTGAAATTCTTGAATTTTAGCCGGATTGGTAAATGGTAGTGAAATTTCTTTTACTCAAATTTAGGTATTCATTGACCGTTCTTGTTATAAATACCAGAATAATAAGCTACTGATATTCCCTATCTTTTTTATCTTTAATCCATCATAGCTAGCGATGCAACAAAGCCATCCCAGTGTCAAGCACTGGGATGACACCTTTTCCGGTAGAAGATCACTATCAAATCACATTGCTCTGGTCATTATGATCACCATTATTTTGTTCAACTGATTGATCGACCCTAGGTGAAGAAGAATCATCATAAGGTTGTGTGTCAGACTTTTCTTCGTCAGACCCAAATAACCATGAAAAAAAGCCACCAAGAAATGATCCTATTAATGAAAAAGGCTTCATAAGTATACTAAACAAACTACCAAAAAAAGAGCTCGGCTGTTCTTCTGTTTGTGCAGGTTCTATGGGAGCAACAGCCTCCACACCTTCAGCTTTTATATCAGTTCCTTTTTCTGCACTGGTGGTGCTGGTTTGTCCTCCATGATTTTGTGTTGGTGTGCTAGGTTCTCCAGAAGCACCAGCATCTTCCCCTTGACCCCCTTCACTATCTGTCGATGATTCATTCACTGGATCAGTTTTTTCTGCGTTTTGCAATAGAGCTTTTATTTCTTCGTTAGTAGTCAAATCGAAAGGAGTTTTCCCATCTTCATCTACTGCATTAACATTGATTCCGTCTGCTTTTAATAGAACTTGCACTATCTTCACATGGCCATTTTTAGCGGCATAATGTAAAGGAGTCTTTTCACTTTTATCCATTGCATTAACATCTGCACCTCCAGCTAATAGATCGTTTACGTTCGAAAGAAGTTCATCGCCAAGTTTGGCAAGAGTATGTAAAGGAGTTGTTTCATATTTAATCTCGGATTCTAGTGTAATATCTTTAGAAGTGTTAGAGTATCATATAGAAGTGAGTTTTGTTTTGTTATTCACATCAGTAATAATCTTTACAAAATCTACATCATTTTCAACAAAATCTTTGTTCAGTGATGCGTAATGATCAATGACTTGCTTTTTTATTGATTGATGAGATCTTTTAATATTTTCTATAATTTGATTTACTTCTGTTCGTGAGAAGCTAAAAACTTCAGTATTGCTAAGGGAAGATTGCTCACCATCCGAAGAACCAAAGAGTGGAGGGTATACACGATAATTAAAATCTTTGTATTTAAATGTAAGTGGCCCAGTTCCTATAAAATCTACTTTGTGATCTCCCTCAAGTTGTGATAAAAAATTATTCCATTTATCTTGGTTAAACTGATTGATATCAAGCCATGAGTAAACTAATACTTTATCTTGAACGTCTCCAGATCTTACATGAATACTGTTCTTCCAGTACTTCTCTTTACTGGATTTTATTTCTCTTTCTTTGAACTCGTCAGTATCAAGCTTTCCAATATCAAAAACACCGATCCACATACTATAGATGTTATTGTCAGCGTATTTCGAAAAGATTTGTCTAATCTGATGAATATTTTCAGCTAATTGCATTCTTTCACCCCCATTTAGAGAGCAATGAGAATTTATAAAAATGTTAGTTAGTTTATCTTGGTAATCGTGGTCTAATATTTTGCTACCAGAAAAATATTCACTTTTATCATAGTTTTTTCCTTCTTCTTTAATACTTACAGTTGAATTAGTACTTGTTTGTGTTTCTTCTTTAGCATTACCTTCTTGTTTTTCTTTCTGTTGTGTACCAGTATCTTCCCCTGGATTTCCTTCATTACTTTCCGGTGATTTACCACCTAGACCATCATCAGATTTTTCTGCAGGTTGCAATAGAGTTTTTATTTTGTCATCAGTGGCTAAATCAAAAGGAGTGTCTCCATTTTTATCTTTTTTATTAACATCTGCTCCTGCTCTTATTAGATCCTCTACTATTTCTTGGTTGTTATCTTGAGCAGCCAAATGTAGAGGAGTCTTTTTTCCATGTTTACCTTCTATATTAACATCGATTCCTTCTGCTCCCAGTAGCGCTTTCACTTTGTCTATCCTGTTCTTTGAAACAGCCCAATGTAAAGGAGTCCATTCTCCAAATTCATCTTTTACATTAACATTGATTCCTTCTGCTCCCAGTAGAGCGTTCAATACATTTATATCTATGTTGTCCTTTTTAACAGCTAAATGCAAAGGAGTATTGTTATGTACATCTACTGCATTAAGAGGTTGTCCGGAAACAAGTAAAAGGCTATAATATCTGAAATTTTAGTACGGGGTAAAGATGAGAAAAAAGTATCCAACA
>NZ_LYUY01000135.1:0-2508 GCF_001675785.1 Wolbachia endosymbiont of Nomada ferruginata | reverse complement strand
AGTTTTTCTACGTTATACCGCCACAACTGTACGAACATTGTGATATGATGAGATGTTACATAGTAAACGATGTCATGAAAGTAGCTGACACTGGAATTCAGAAAAAAGGATGATGTTATTCCAGTGCCTCTATGATGTCATCCCAGTGCTTGACACTGGGATCCAGCTTTTTCATAATCATCAAAATGTTGTATTTTAACATAAAACAGCTACTTTTATGCTTACCAACTTAATAAAATTCCTGGATCCCAGTGTCTGGGTACTGCCCACTGGTGGCCCAAACTACAACGTTCGTACAGTTGTGCGCTGTATAGATTCCGCTAACTAGTAGCGGAATGACGGTTTTTCAAATTGTCGGTAAACCTAAGCCACTTTAGCTATATCATCTTGAGAACACCTAAAAGTAAACTTCTGTAATAAAATGTTAATTACTTCATGCTAAGATAGATCTTATTTTATTAAAGGTATTAGTTTATGACTACAGATTGCAAAGCAAAAATGTTAAATTGCATTAGTAAGTACAGAGAAGAACTT
This sequence comes from Wolbachia endosymbiont of Nomada ferruginata, assembly GCF_001675785.1. Lineage (NCBI taxonomy): Bacteria > Pseudomonadati > Pseudomonadota > Alphaproteobacteria > Rickettsiales > Anaplasmataceae > Wolbachia > Wolbachia endosymbiont of Nomada ferruginata. Next base: position 1,974 of record NZ_LYUY01000135.1, on the reverse strand, counting down.
GGAGAAAACAAAGCAGCAATCAAACAAACTTTAACTAATGATAAAATCAATATAAGCGATCACTTTTACCAGGGTGATAAAATCTACAACGAAGAAATATTTAATGTAGGAGGCGAGTGTCAAGATACAAAACATGGTAACTCAGAATATACGTATGATGACTGGAAGCAAAAAATTGAAAAATCTCATGCTAAAGATTTGCTAAAAATGCTACAAGATAAAGCAAAAGACAAAATATTAAAGAGTTTTGAAGATTATGAAAAGTATCATGAAAATGCTGTTGAAGCTATAAAAAGAGAATTAGACATAGATTCGAAATTAAAGGCAATATTCAGAGAAAAGCAACAACCAGAAACTGATGAAACTCGAGCATATTATGACATTATACGAGGTTTGTATGAAAATGGAGACATGGATTCTCAATTAAAGTGCAGAGATCTTGATTGTTTTGATAGAACAATAAAAGATAATCTATCCCAAAAACAATCGGAATTAACTAATATAAAGAATAACTTTTTAGATGATACACAAAACATCTTTAAATATATTCAAGTTGAAGATAATATTTGATAGACGAATATCTATTTTATAGTAAAGAGGACAGACGAATTCTTAAAGTCTCTTTGCGTAAAGCTGTGTTTTTTTTAGAATTTTACAGCTATACAATGTTTTACTGTTTCCAAAGCAATATCTTTATAAATTTTTGCCAAATCCTCACTTAACATTAAAGGATTTCCGCAATCAGAAGCATGGCATATTTGTGGATCTAGAGGAACTCTGCCTAGAAGTTTGATGCCCAGCTCCTCAGACATTTTTTTTGCACCGTCTTTTCCAAATATGTATATTTTTGAGCCGCTTTGAATGAAATAACTCATATTTTCTACAATGCCAATAACCGGTACGCTGAGCTTTGTAAACATATCATAAATTTTGCGAGCATCGATTAAAGAGAGCTCCTGTGGAGTTGAAACTATTATCGCCCCAGTTAAGTTAAAATTTTCCATAAGACTTAAATGCACATCGCCAGTTCCAGGTGGTGTATCAACTATCAAATACTCTATATCGGACCATTTTGTTCCCATTAGCAGATTATAAAGTGCTTTTGTAATCATAGGTCCGCGCCATATTGCTGCACGATCTTTATCGATAAAATAGCCAATTGAAATAGTATGCAGTCCATACTTTTCTATAGGCATTGCTTTACTATCCTGTATTTTTGGCTTTAATTTTTCAGCGCCAAGCATTTTAGGAATTGAAGGACCATATATATCTGCATCAACCAGCGCAACTTTGTGTTTTAACTTTGCTAATGAGAGAGCAAGATTTAGCGCAACTGTGGACTTGCCCACACCGCCTTTACCAGAGGCCACAACGATTATATTTTTCACTCCTTCGATATGTAATTTAGCTTTTTGTTGCCCAGTTTGTTTTTGACAAGTAGCAACCACGGTCACTTTTGTCACCCCCGGTATAGCTTTAACAGCTTGCTCACAATTTCTTCTTAATTCTTCATTTGCTTGCGTGTTACCGGCAACTTCAAGCGCAAAACCAACGTCCCCACCTTTAATAATGATTGAGGATATTATACCAAGAGTTTTACCACTTTCTTGTTCTACGACTTTTTTTAAGCTCTCTCTTACAATTTCTTCGTTGATCATTAGCCTTTTAAGTGATTTCTTCCTGAAGTCGTTTAATCTCAGCTTGAGGAAGGCCGGTTGTCTGAGAGATAATATCAATAGAGATGTCAGCCTTAAGTAGGTTTTTTGCTACTTCAATCTTTCCTTCAATCTTTCCCTCATCAAGTTTTTGAGCGAGGATGCCTTCTTCTTTCCGCAGATCCATTATTCTTTCTTCGTAAGCTACTAAATCTTTTTCATTCCAGCTAAACCTGTCTAATTCATCGTGACAATGTCCATGTAACAAAGATAAGTTTTTGATCATATTGTTTCGTCTATTCCGGTCTTTGTGATGTAT
>NZ_LYUY01000134.1:0-2547 GCF_001675785.1 Wolbachia endosymbiont of Nomada ferruginata | reverse complement strand
TTTGGATAATTTAATGATAAAAAATTTAGAGAGAAATTTTATACACTATCGCTGATATTTTTCCTTAAGTTGACGCCATTGTGTGAACGGTTACTAAATTTTCATTCACAATGTTCATTAACTCAGGCGGTAATTGTTTAAATTCAAGTTTTCCGATTCTATCATACAAGCACTTTTTTCTCTCTCCTTCTGTAATTCTACTTTGAATTCGATCCTTAAGCAAATCAGCAAATATTGGAAACTCTTTGTAGCCATTTGATTGTAATTCTTGTAATTGGAGAATAATGCCTTCATTTCCCACATACGAAACTAACTTCACATCGTCTTTTTCTGTAAGAAAATCATTAATGGATATATTTCTATTGCGAATGTTACCAATAACATATGTGCTCATTTGTGTAGTTTCATCTTTACACTTATCCCAGTAACTTGATAACGCTGCATTACCGTTAAGAAAATTTGGTTTTTCAGCATTGAAGTTCTGTAATAATGTATATTCAATGATACATTTAGCTGTACCCGTATTGCGACCTCCTACAGCGATTTGCAGAGCAGTTCTTTCATCATCACCTTTAGCATTAACATTAGCACCATTTGCAATGAGAAGTTTTACTACTTCTACTTCTATTCTACTGAACATTGCAGTCAGGTGTAGAGGAGTATGTTTGTTACGATCTCCAGAATTAACATTAGCACCATTTGCTACTTCTATGTTACTGTATATCATAGCATAGTATATAGGAGTACGTTCGTCATCATCTCTAGCATTAATATCAGCATCATTTTCAATGAGAAGTTTTGCTACTTCTATTTCACCTTTCACTGCAGCCAAGTGTAGAGGAGCCTGTTTGCCACCATCTTTAACATTAGCATCATTTTCAATGAGAAGTTTTGCTATTTCTATATATCCTTCTCTCAAAGCGAAGCATAGATGAGTAGATACCCAATATCTCCATCGCTAACATCAGCTCCCTTTTCTAAAGCCTCTTTTACTCCATTTAAATCACCATTGCTAACTGCATCAAATAATTGTTCTATTGCTCGATTCATAACCTACATCTATTAAATAACCTATTTTAGTATAGTCTCATTTGGTATAATAAGTCGAGCATAATATTTAACTTACACCGCAATCAGCAGATTGAGATCTAGATGTACAGTCCCAGAGAGTGATGGTATACTATCATCATCATTTAAGGAGTCATTATGGGACAGATATTACATGGGTGCGCCAAAACAACAGAGGCGGTGCGTAGAACAATACAAAATAGTAAAGAGAGCATAGCAAAACTTGCCGAGCGCTATGATCTCAACCCGAAAACTATTGTGAAATGGAAAAAACGCTTATTTACGCAAAATGCTACAATGGGTCCAAAACAACCAAGATCAACTGTTTTAACCAAGGAAGAAGAGGCGATAATTGTTGCATTTCGTAAGTATACACTATTGCCATTAGATGATTGCCTCTATGCTTTGCAAGCCTCTATCCCACGCTTGAGCCGCTCTAATTTACATCGTTGTTTGCAAAGACATAACATTAGCAGACTACCAGATGTCGATGGTGAAGTTAAAGCAAAAAAGAGGTTCAAACAATATCCTGTAGCATATTGATATAGCAGAAGTTAGAACAGAAGAAGGAAAGTTGCACCTGTTTGTTGCCATAGATAGAACGTCCAAATTTGCCTATGTCGAGCTTCATAACAGTGCCACAAAACCAATAGCTGCTGAGTTTTTGCGTAATTTGATCAAAATTTTGCCCTATAAAATCCATACTATTTTGACAGATAACGGTATACAATTTACCAATCAAGAACGTCATAAACACGCTTTTCAACACATATTTGATAGAGTTTGTGAAGAACATGACATTGAACATCGTCTAACAAAAATCAGCCATCCTTGGACAAATGGGCAAGTTGAGCGTATGAATAGGACGCTAAAAGATGCTACAGTTAAAAAGTATTACTACAAATCACACCAGCAACTCAAAGAGCACCTTTATAGCTTCGTTATAGCCTACAATTACGCTAAAAGACTCAAAACTCTTAAGGGTCTTACCCCTTTTGAATTTGTATGTTCTCAGTGGACAAAATTTCCTGATTTATTTATACTTAATCCTTACCATCATACTCTGGGACCATACACATTTATCAGAAGCTTACGAGCAGTTACTAAAGTATTCAGTAAAAAGAAACAACGAAAAGGAGGTAGAAAAAGATGATAACGGTGGCCTTGTATGCAAGAGTTTCATCAGACCGACAAGTGCGGGATCATACAATAGAGAGCCAAATTGCAGAGCTTAAGCATAGAATTGCTGTAGATGGACATGAGTTATTGGAAGAATATGTATTCACTGACGATGGCCGTAGAGGGTCAAATTTAGAGCGTGAAGGTTTAAAGAATTTACGTGATAAAGTAGCAGAAGGAAAAATTAATAAGATTTATATCTATTCACTAGATCGGTTGGGCTTTGTTGCATCGCTACTTATGAAAGGCTAACTATAATTAGGATTATAAGCAACTTATTGAAAATCTTGTTTTTTTGCA
>NZ_LYUY01000014.1:0-16736 GCF_001675785.1 Wolbachia endosymbiont of Nomada ferruginata | reverse complement strand
AAAGCAAATACAATAGCTTCAGTTTCATGATAAGGGGGCTGGCGGAGTTTGTCAAGGAAGTTTTTCGTTTCTGTGGGCTACCTGCTTAACATTAACTACCGATATCGTATCTGAAGAAGCCCCCTGGCCATTCTAAAAAATTTAATGCTGAGTACACCTTACTTTTGGCTTCCTCTATAGTGCTCCCTTCTGCTACTATATTTAGCACTCTTCCGCCATCGGAAACTAAGTTACCACTTTCATCCAATTTAGTACCAGCATGAAACACCAACACACCAGGAATGCTTTCAATCTTATCTAATCCTTTAATTACTTCTCCCTTTTGATAATCACCCGGATAGCCTTTACTTGCAACAACTACACAAACTGTAGATTTGTTGTTAAGTTCCACCATTTTGACATTTAACTTTCCTTCTGCAACTGACAACATCAATTTTAACAAATCGCAATTTGAATCAAATCTAGGTAATATAGATTGCGTTTCTGGATCACCGAATCTAACGTTATACTCGAGAAGTTTTGGGCTATCTTTGCAAATCATTAAACCAGCAAAGAGTACTCCTTTATAAGACGTACCCATGTTAACCAATGCTTGAGCTGTAGGGTATATTATTTTTTGGATAATTTTTTGCTCCATGTCCTTACTTATAATTGAAGGTGATGAGTACGACCCCATACCTCCAGTATTTTGGCTTTCATTACTTTCATCAACTCTCTTATAATCTTTTGCACACCCAAGAGTTACTACTTTCAACCCATCAATAAGAGCAAAAAAACTTACTTCTTCTCCAATTAAAAACTCTTCTATGATTATTTCTTCACCTGATTCACCAAATTTTTTCTCCACTAGCATTAAATTTATTGCTGCAAAAGCTTCGCTTTCTGTATTACATATAACCACCCCTTTTCCTGCTGCAATTCCATTTGCTTTCACTACAAGTGGAAACTTTATTTTATTGCTACGTACAAAATCTTTAGCTAACCCTTCATCAACAAAACACTCGTACTTGGCAGTTGGTATACCATATCGTTTACATAGTCCCTTGGTGAAAGACTTCGATCCCTCAAGTTTTGCAGTTGCTTGACTTGGAGCAAAAACATTTATTCCCTCTGCAACTAAATCATCAGCAAGCCCATCAATTATTGGTTGTTCTGGACCAATAACAACCAACTCTATATTTTCTCTCTTGCAAAATTGTGTAACATCCACTGAATTTTGAATATTTACATCCACAAGAACTCCCAAATTTTCCATGGCCGAGCGACCAGGAGTTACATATAACTCAGTCAAGATAGGAGATTTTTTTAGAGCCCAAAGTAGAGCGTGCTCACGCCCACCAGAACCTATAACCAGAACCTTCATCTTTATTTCCTCGCTTTTCTATATGTCAAAATTATTATTTGCTTATAACAGTATCATTACTCATGTATTTTTGCAACACGTTTGGTATTGCAATCGACCCGTCAGAATTTTGATAATTCTCCATTATGGCAATAATCGTTCTTCCTATAGCTAAAGCTGAGCCGTTTAAAGTGTGAATATATTTTTTCATCTTTTTATCAGTTTCTGAAGAGTATTTAGCGTTCATCCTTCTTGCTTGAAATGCACCACAATTTGAGCAGCTTGATATTTCTCTATATTTATCTTGCTCAGGTAACCATACCTCTATGTCATAAGTCCTTTGTGCAGCAAAACCCATATCACCACTACAGAGTAGCATTACTCTATACGGTAATTCTAGTTTTTTTAATATCTCTTCAACAATACTCGTCATGCGCTCAAGTTCATCATTTGATTGGTCTTCAGTTGTGATACTCACCAATTCCACCTTACCAAATTGGTGTTGCCTTATCATGCCTCTCGTGTCTCGCCCTGCGCTGCCTGCTTCTTTACGAAAACACTCTGAATACGCAGTAAAACGAATAGGCAGTTCTTTTTCCTCTACTATTTTATCAGCAACCAAATTTGTTAAAAACACTTCACTTGTGGGAATCAACCTCAATTCGTCGGTAGTTAAATACGAATCATCTGAAAATTTCGGTAGCTGACCAACGTTATACATAGCTTCGTTTTTTACTAAAGCTGGGTGATATACCTCAGTATAGCCAAATTCATTAACATGCATTTCAAGCATAAAATTTATCAGCGCTCGTCCAAGCTTAGCTAACTGTCCTTTTAATATCGCAAATCTTGATCCGGAAATTCTTGCTGCTTGTTCAAAGTCCATCAAATTTAATTTTTCTCCCAATTCATAATGAGACTTTGGCGTAAAATCAAATTGCCTTTTTTCTCCGTATTTTCTAATTTCTATGTTGGAGCTCTCATTTGCGCCTATTGGCACATCTTGCGCAGAAATATTCGGCAAGTTAGATAAAACATTCACCAACTTATCCTTTTCTGCTTGTTCTTTTAAGCTAATTGCCTCTATTTCATTCGTAATGTTTTTTGATGATTTTATTTGCTCTTCACAGGGGCTCTTGCTCATTTTCAGCTTCTTTATTTCCTCTGTGATTTCATTGCGCTGCCTATTTAAATCTTGCAGTTTAGTGGTTAATGACCTTTTCTCGTGATCAATTTCTAATATCTCTTCCGCAGTAGATTCTCTAATTCCCCTGCTTTTCATTGCCTTCTCAAATTCTTCAAAGTTCTTACGTATATATTCTATATCGTGCATATATTGTGCTATTACTAACATTGTTACTGTACTTTAAAAGCTCTTAATATTCAATATTTTCTCATACTACTAAAATTATTATGGTTGATTTTTTTGTTAGAATTTGTTAAAATTTAATTAACTTAGCGTTTATAGGATGTAGTATGGGCGTCACAGAAAAATATAATCAACTTAAAGAGAGCACTTACTTTGCTGGTGGGAAATTCGTTATCTACGCTACTTGTGTATGCCTAGCAGCCACATTTGCTGTTGGCTGTTTAGGGGCGGTAATAGGATCTCCTCTATTGACCTTTCCACTTGCTATACTCATCTCTAACCCTGTAGTTTGGGTTTTAATGGGAATAATTCTTACAGTAGCATACAAATTAGCAAAGAACTATATTAATGGAAAAAGAGCAAGTCAAGGTGAGCAAAAAACTCAAGATGGAGATAGTGGTATTGTACCAGGAAGTGAACCCAATTCAAGGAACAGTAGTCGTAGAAGCTCTTTGGATAGTGGTTTGGGTGGTAAAGAGTTTCATGAAGATTTGGACACTCTTGTGCATCAGACAAACAGAAAAAACTATAGTTACTGGTTAGATGATAATGACATTACACATATTGCAAGAGTTGTATATGGGTACTCACAAAGTGAATATAGTAATAATAATGTCTATTTTCTTGCCCCTAGCTATTCTAATGGTTGGGACGAACTCACAAAAGAATTTCTTCAGAATTATAGAGGTGAATTAAAACAAAATTCTAAATTGATATTTACTTCGGTTCTTCATATTAACAACAATCATTGGGTAACTTTGGTTATTAAACCTGATGCAGGTGATAAAAAATTTAGAGCTTATTACTGTGACTCATTTGGTAATCAATTGCCAGATAATGTGCTAAATATTGTTAAAAGAGAACTGCAAAAAGAGGAATGGGTATTAGACATAAGAATTTCCCCAACTAAGCAGCAAAGTGACGGGTATAACTGTGGAATATTTGCGTTAGAAAATGCTCATAAAATTACACAAATGCTTAACGAAGACAAATCATTTGACGAAATTGACAAAAAGTTATCAGAATATAAATTTGATTTGAATGAGAAAAGAGAAGAATTTACAAGAGCGCTTATGGAAGATGAGAAATGTAAGGAAGATCTAAGAAATCGTAAGCGTCCGCCAAGGACGAAAACATCTCAGTCTTCTATTTCAAGGGAGAATGCAAGTTTGTGTTACATTATGTAATCAATGAAAAATTACCATTGACCTTATGCCCCTCCAAATAGGAAATTTGACGATTGATTCTCCGGTAATTTTAGCGCCAATGTCTGGGGTGACTGATTATCCGTTTAGAAGTATTGTGAAGAAACTTGGTGCAAGTTTGTTAGTTTCAGAGATGATCGCAAGCAGAGCTATGATTATGCAAACTCGTCAGAGTTTGCAAAAAGCAAAAGTCGATGCATTAACTGCTGTGCAGCTTGCTGGGTGTGAGCCAGATGTTATGGCGGAGGCTGCAAAATTAAACGAGGACATGGGAGCAAAAATTATAGACATAAACTTTGGTTGCCCTGTTAAAAAAGTTGTAAACGGTTATGCAGGATCAGCGCTAATGCGTGATGAGAAAAAAGCCGCTGAGATAATTGAAGCTGTGGTCAAAGCAGTGAATATGCCAGTTACGGTGAAAATGCGCACTGGATGGAACGATGAAAATCGCAATGCCCCGAGACTTGCGAAAATTGCCGAAGACTTAGGAGCAAAAATGATTACTGTGCATGGAAGGACAAGAGCACAGCTCTATAACGGTCAAGCAGATTGGAAATTCGTTAGAAATGTTAAAGAACAAGTGAAAATTCCAGTTATAGTAAATGGCGATATTAAAAACTTGAGTGATATTCAAAGTGCTCTTAAAGAATCCGGAGCAGACGGAGTGATGATAGGTCGTGGTGCCTACGGTAAACCTTGGCTGATTAATCAAGCAATGAACTTTCTCAGTGGAAGTGAAACTTCTGAGCCAACAGCTTCAGAGAGATTAAGCATCATACTCGAGCATTACGACAATATTCTTGAGTACTATGGAAATGACACAGGAATAAAGATGGCCCGCAAACACATAGGTTGGTACAGTAGCGGGCTTCAAGGCTCATCTGAATTTCGTGTGAGAGTAAATAACATGACAGATAGCACAGAAGTGAAAGAAAATATTATTGGCTTTTTTGGTCAAGAGACACACTAGCTGTACTCAATTCGACTGATCGTATGCCACTACGCTCTCTTCCTCACCAGAGTGTAAATGACAACCATTATCCATCAACCATTCCTCGTCATAAGTTTCAATATCAAAATATTTTTCATATTTATCCACATTATCACAAAGTGAAAGTGCTCTGATCTTATTCATAATCAAACCTGTACCAGCAGGAATTAATCTTCCTACTATAACATTTTCTTTTAATCCACTTAAAGGATCACTCTTCCCGCAGAATGCTGCTTCTGTAAGTACTTTTGTTGTCTCTTGGAAAGAGGCAGCAGAAATAAAGGAGCTAGTTTCAAGACTTGCCCTAGTAATCCCCTGCAGAATAGGAAGATAATGAGTAGGCCGTTTGCCAGAGTTACTCATAGCATCATTTTCCCTATCAACTTCCAGCTTGTCAATGCTTTCGCCAACCAAGTACATAGTATCACCAGGATCAGTAATTTCCACTTTTTGTAGCATTTGTTTTAAGATCACCTCTAAATGCTTATTGTCTATACGAACACCCTGCAATCTATAAACTTGCTGTATTTCAGAAATCATATAGTGCGCTAAAGCTTCTAACCCAAGCACACGTAAAATATCATGGAGATCAGGGTCACCATCCATCAATAGATCACCTTTACGTACAAAATCACCTTCATTGACTATTACATGCTTACTTCTTGATACCAAATATTCAACTGGAGAAATTTGTTCATCTACAGGTTTAATTAATATACTGCGTTTTCCTCTACGGTCTTTTTCAGAAAACGCTACATAGCCATCTATCTCACTAACAATAGCATGCTCTTTAGGACGACGTGCTTCAAATAACTCTATAACCCTCGGTAAACCACCAGTAATATCACGAGTTTTAACTGACTCTCTTGGTGTTCTTGTAATAACATCACCTGCATGAACCTTCTGGCCATTTTGTACATTGAGCACTGCACCAATTGGTATAAAATAACATGCTTCAACGCCACTTGCGAGTGTCATTACTTCACCATTATCGTCAAGCAGCACAATACGAGGACGTAAACTAGCTCCACCAGAATGCAATTTCCAGTCTTTTACTACTTTGCTTGATATTCCTGTAGATTCATCCATCACTTCAGTAATCGAAATTCCATCTTTTAAGTCCTGATAAGACACTGTACCAGTCTTCTCCGTGATAATAGGCAATGTATAAGGATCCCATTCCGCAACTTTATCGCCAATTTTTACTGACCCACTCTCATCTACATAAAACTTAGCGCCGTAAGGTACACTGTGCTTCAACTTCTCACTACCAAGGCTATCAATCAACACGACTTCACAGGAACGGCTTATCACAATTTTATTTCCGTTTCTATCTATAATTATATTACTATTGTTTAACTTTATTTTAGCATTAATAGAAGCTATAATATTCGAGGATTCAACGCCTCTAGTCATTACTCCACCTATATGAAAAGTACGCATCGTTAACTGAGTACCTGGCTCTCCAACAGATTGAGCAGCTATAACACCAACTGCTTCACCTATTGAAACAATTTTACCAGTTGCAAGGTCTCTTCCATAACATAAAGAACATACATCAGGACTTATTTCACAAGTTAAAGGCGATCTAATTTTTACAACATCAAGACCTGCAATGCTGATTTGCTTTACTTTATCCTCATCAATTAATTCCCCTGCTTTTACTAATAATTCTTTTGTCACTGGGTTATATATATCATTTGCAGCTGTTCTACCCAGCACAACACTCTCTAGAGATGCAACTATAGTACTTCCTTCAACTGTAGCTCTCACAACAAGACCATTTTTTGTTTTACAGTCATGCTTTGTAACTATGCAATTTTGAGATACATCAACTAAACGACGAGTTAAGTATCCAGAGTTTGCAGTTTTAAGTGCAGTGTCAGCTAAACCTTTACGCGCACCGTGAGTAGAATTAAAGTATTCAAATACGTTCAATCCTTCACGGAAATTAGAAATTATAGGTGTTTCTATAATCTCACCAGAAGGTTTGGTCATGAGCCCTCGCATTCCTGCTAGCTGTTTCATCTGTGAAGTAGAACCCCTTGCACCAGAGTTAACCATCATATACACTGAGTTGTACTTACTATTTCCATCATATATAGATATTGCTTTTAACATATCATTAGCTATCATATCCGTACACTTAGACCATTCATCTATAACCTTGTTATACCTCTCACTTCTAGTTATTAGCCCATCTTGATATTGCATAGAGAATTTCTTAATTTCACCCCTCGCGTGATCAACATGTGTAGCTTTAGTTTCAGGTATAACCATATCACAACGACCAAAAGAGACACCAGAAAATGTGGCATACTCAAAGCCAAGTACCATTAATTTATCAGAAAATGCCACTGTAGCACTTTGACCACAGTTACGATATACCAAATCAACTATACCAGTTATTTCCTTGACTGTTAATATCTGATTTATTAGATCGAAGCCTAGATTCTCATGCTTAGGAAAAATTTGCCATAATATTAAACGGCCAGGAGTTGTACAAACAGTTTTATAGTGAGTTTCACCGCTGCTATTAATATACTCCATCCTATACTTTATACTAGAATGAATATGTAAAGTACCATCACTCAAGGAATGCTCAACTTCACAAAAAGCACCAAAAGATGGTAAATTATCTTCCTTAGGTTCTTGTAAAGTCAGATAATATATACCAAGTACTATATCTTTACTAGGAACTATAATCGGTCTGCCATTAGAAGGACTTAAAACGTTATTAGTGGACATCATCAACACCCTAGCTTCAAGCTGAGCTTCCAATGAAATTGGCACATGCACTGCCATTTGATCACCATCAAAATCAGCATTAAACGCCGTACAGACAAGCGGATGAAGCTGTATTGCTTTGCCTTCAATAAGGATTGGCTCAAAAGCCTGAATACCAAGTCTATGTAGCGTAGGCGCTCTATTCAACAAAACAGGATGCTCTTTTATTACCTCTTCAAGCATATCCCAAACTTCTGGTTTTTCTGCTCTTATCAACTTACTAGCAAACTTAATAGTTGGAGCCATACCATACATCTTAAGCTTTGAGTAAACAAAAGGTTTGAATAGTTCAAGAGCCATTCTTTTTGGTAATCCACACTGATTTAGTTTCAAAGTTGGACCAACAACTATTACAGAACGTCCAGAGTAGTCTACCCTTTTTCCTAAGAGGTTCTGGCGAAAACGACCCTGTTTTCCTTTTAACATATCACTAATGGACTTTTTATATCCAACAGCACCAGCTTTATTTACCAAAGTATTACGACGACCATTATCAAAAAGAGAATCAACTGCTTCTTGTAACATCCTTTTTTCATTACGAATCATAATCTCAGGAGGATTTAAGCTCAACAATTTCCTCAACCTGTTATTTCTATTAATAATAGTCCTATAATGATGATTCAGATCAGAAACTGCAGGACGACCACTCTCAAGCGATACCAAAGGACGCAAATCAGGTGGTAAAATAGGTATAGTTGTAAGTATCATCCACTCAGGCCTATTTCCAGATTTAATGAAGTTTTCAACAATACGCAATCTCTTTATAATTTTCTTTCTTCTTATCTCAGAAGCAACAGATTCTAATTCTAGTCTTAAATCCTTCCTAATTTCATGTAAATCAAGGCGCGTTAGCAACTCTCTTATAGCTTCAACACCTTGCATAGCTACAAAACTATCGATCCCATAGCTATCTTTAGCTTCATTATAAGCTTTTTCACTAATAATCTCACCTTTTTCAAAAGGCGAAACAAGAGGATCTATTACGATATAATTATCGCTATATAAAATATTCTCAATATCTCTGAGAGACATATCCAATAATGCTCCAATTCTTGAAGGAAGCGATTTCAAAAACCATATATGAGCAACAGGAGATGCAAGCTCTATATGACCCATCCTTTCTCTTCTTACTTTAGAAGATGTAACTTCTACTCCGCATTTTTCGCATATACGACCTCTGTGTCTTCTTTTTTTGTATTTTCCACATAAACATTCATCGTCATTGACAGGGCCAAAAACCTTAGGGCAAAATAATCCACCTTTCTCAACTTTGAACGTACGATAATTTGCAGTTGAAACATCTTCTATCTCACCACAAGATATACGCTTAATACTTTCAGGGCTAGCAATCGATATGCTAACCTCATTAAAAGGTTGTGCAATGTTAGTGTGAGATATATCTTCAATCACTACATCATTTTGCTTTAAATCTACATTTAAACATAAAGAACGTAGTTCTTTTATCATCACATTAAAGGATTCAGGAATTCCACATTCAAAATTACTGTCACCTTTTATTATCGATTCATAAATCTTAACTCTACCATTAATATCATCAGACTTCACAGTTAACATTTCCTGCAAAGTATAAGCAGCACCATAGGCTTGTAATGCCCAACATTCCATTTCACCAAAACGCTGACCACCAAAATGAGATTTTCCTCCAAGAGGTTGTTGAGTAACCAAACTATAAGGCCCTACTGAACGCGCATGAATTTTACCATCAACCAAGTGGTGCAACTTAAGCATGTACATATAACCAACTGTAACCTTGCGGTCGAATTTTTCACCACTGCAACCGTCATATAATACAGCTTGTCCAGAGTTATCTAAACCAGCAAGTTCAAATAATTTTGCTATTTGTTCATCTTTTGGACCCTCAAATACAGGTGCAGCAACAGGAACGCCATCACGTAATTTGCGTGCAAATTCAATGAGATTATTATCACTAATATTACGAATATCATTACAGATAGATACGTTACTGCCATAGCTATAAACCTCAATCAGGAAGTTACGTAAATTGCTGTATGAACTTTTACAAGAGTTCAAATAGTTCTCTACTAACTCATTCAACTCGTCATTTAGTGCATTCTTATTAGGTGTATTTAAAACAGAAGCCGTTATTTCATCATCATCAATATTTTCAATTTTTTTATTATCAAGGTATGCTACTGCAAATTGTGTAAAATTATCATCGTTAAGGGACCTAATTCCCTTGCAAAAAGCACTTTTGATCTTATTGATCCCATCGAGAATATTACTTACCTTTTCCCCTAATTTTCTACAAGCCCAACCTACATGCGTTTCCAGTATTTGCCCTACATTCATTCGTGAAGGAACACCAAGAGGGTTAAGAATAATATCAACAGGAGTACCATCTTCCAAATAAGGCATATCTTCCACTGGCACAACTCGAGAAATCACACCTTTATTCCCATGTCTACCAGCCATTTTATCCCCTGGCTGCAGACTATGTTTCACAGCAATGAAAACTTTTACTGACATCGACACACCTTGAGGCAGGTCATAACCTTCATGTAATTTTTCTACTTTTCGCTTAAACTGTGCTATTGCATGTGATACTTTTTCATCAAAATCTTTTTTTAAGCTCTTAACTTGCTCAGAAATGGATTGGTTTTTTAATCCTATACCCCACCATTGCTCACGTTCAATAGAGTCAAATTTTTCTCGATCTTGAGAACCAGAATTAATAAGAAGTTTCTTCAGTTCATCATAGAAATATTCACTAGTAACATTGATTATATAATCTCGCTCTTCCTCAAAGTCATTTATCTCTTTTTGTTTGATGAGTAATGCCCTTTCATTTTCTTCAACCCCCCTGCGTGTAAAGACTTGTACATCAATTACTGTCCCTTCAACATCTGGAGATGTATATAAAGAGGAATCCGCACAATCGAATGACTTTTCACCAAAAATTGTCATTAATAACTTCGTTTCAGGAGGCAATGAAAGAGAAGGTTTAGGTGTAACTTTACCTACCAGAATATAGCCTGGACCAACTCTTGTACCAATTTTCACTATACCACTATCATCCAAGTGATATAGATTTTCTTCATTAACACCAGGTATAGCACGAGTTATTTTTTCTGATCCTAAAGGGGTATCATGTACAACACAGTCAAATTCTTCTATATGAATAGAAGTAAAGAGATCTTTTTTAACAACTTCACTAGAAATAATAATAGAGTCTTCAAAATTATAACCTTGCCAAGACATAAAAGCGACTAGCAAATTTTTACCAAGCGCCAACTCACCACTGTTAATTGCAGGACCATCAGCTATTACATCACCCTTTTTAACATAATCACCTACGCACACTAGCGGTCTTTGATTAATACAAGTATTATGGTTAGAACGCTGAAATTTCCTTAGATGATAAATATCTACGTCCAAGTAGTTAACCCTTTCTTTATCAAAAGCACGTATAACTATAGAGTTACTATCAGAACTATCAACTATGCCATCGCGTTTTGCTAAAACTACAGCACCAGAGCCAGAAGCTACAAAAGACTCCATACCAGTAGCAACCAGAGGAGCGGTAGGCTTCAATAAAGGTACGGCCTGACGTTGCATATTTGAACCCATTAATGCTCTATTAGCATCATCATTTTCTAAAAATGGAATCAAGGAAGCTGCAACTGATATTACCTGCTTAGGAGATACGTCAATGTAACTAACTTGGTCGCTACTTACCATGACGAAGCTACCAGCATATCTACAGTATAGCATGTCATCAACAAAGCAATTATTTTCATCAAGCTTTACGCTAGTGTCAGCTATATGATGTGAGCCTTCGTCTATAGCAGAAAGATACTCAATTTGATCAGTAACAACCCTATTGACTACTTTTCTATAAGGGCTTTCAATGAAACCATATTTATTAATACGCGCGTATATAGCTAAGCTGTTGATTAACCCTATATTTTGCCCTTCAGGAGTCTCAATAGGGCAAATTCTTCCATAATGAGTTGGATGAACATCACGTACCTCAAATCCTGCCCGTTCTCTTGTTAAACCGCCAGGACCTAACGCGGATAACCTTCTTTTATGTGTTATTTCAGATAACGGATTAGTCTGATCCATAAATTGCGATAATTGAGAAGAATTGAAGAAATCTCTTAAGACATTAGTTAACACTTTTGGATTAATAAAATCAGATGGAGAAACTTTATCTAAACTAGAAGTGGACATAGAATCAACTATTGCGCGTTCCAATTTCAACAACCCAGTTCTAAATTGATTTTCTATAAACTCTCCAACTGATCTTACTCTTCTGTTTCCTAAATGATCAATATCATCTACAGAGCCTTGACCGTCACGTAACAATACTATTTTTTTCACAATTTCAATAATATCTTCATGCGTTAAAACAGTTAAATCCTCATCATAATTTAATCCAAGGTAAGAGTTAAGCTTCAACCTACCAATGTTAGACAAATCATAATATTCCGGACTGAAGAAAAGATTACGGAAAAACTCTTCTACTATCTCTAAAACAGGAACTTCACCAGGACGCAAAACTCTATATATTTCATATAGTGCATCCTGATAAGACATGTTTTCATCTAAGAAAAGCGTATTTAATATATAAGGTCCAACAAACAAATTATCTATGTTCAACACTGATATTTCATCTACAGATAATAACTCAAGCTTCTTTATGTCTTCCAGCTTTATAGATTCACCAGCAGATAAAATTTTCGTAGAGCTAGCACTATCCATTAAATCTTCTGCGAGGAATAAACCACATATAGAATTAAAAGGAACCAGATACTCTTTCAATTCATTATCATATAGCTTTTTAGCTAGTCTTGAGGTAATACGAACGTTAGCTTTAAGCAGCACATTACCTTCAATATCCATTAAGTCGAAAGGTAGCCTCACTCCTTTAAATTTATCAGGAACAAAAGGCACTTTCCAACCATCTTTATGTTTTACATACTTTATTTTCTCATAAAATCTATCGAGTATATCATTATTTGATAGACCCAACGCCTTTAATAAAACTGAAATTGGCAATTTTCTTTTTCTATCAACACGAAAATACAAATGGTCTTTAACATCAAATTCAATATCAAGCCAAGAACCCCTATAAGGAATAATTCTAGCAGAATAGATCAATTTACCAGAATTGTAAGTTTTTCCCTTATCGCTATCAAAAAATACACCAGGAGACCTATGCATTTGTGAGACGATAACTTTTTCCACACCATTAATGATGAAAGTGCCCTTATCAGTCATCATAGGCAACCCACAAAAGTGGACTTTCTGCTCTTCTATAGATTTTACAACGGTTGCAAGTTTAGAATGATCTCCACTCTCTTTAATCGATTTATATTCATCAAGAGAAATACCATCCTGCATAACAACAAGACGTATAGAAGCAATAACCTGAGCAGAAAAAGTTACACCACGCTTTATACACTCAGATTCATCATACTTAGGATCATCTACCCTACAACTTATAAACTCAATAGTAGCCCTACGCAAAGGATCATTTATTGGAAAGATTGTATGAAAGATAACTTCAAGTCTTTCATTACCCTTATTCTTAGGAGTAAAAGAATCATATGATTCTTTTTGAACCTTAACCAAATCCAATAAAGAATCTTTTAAATCAATCGACCTAGAATAAGAAACTCTAGGAACAAAAGCACCAGAAGCGTACATATAAGAAGAATCAACCATTAAAATACCCCAAACTAATTAAAAGAGCTATATCAATATAAAATTAATACATTAAATATTATTCAAGCTCCACTTTAGTTGCTCCTGCTTCAATAAGTTTTTGCTTGATTTTTTCTGCTTCGTCTTTAGGAACATTAGCAGTCAAATCTTTAGGTAAAGATTCAACCAACTCTTTTGCTTCTTTTAAACCCAATATAGAATTAACCTCTCTCACAGCTTTAATAACTCCTATTTTTTTACTCGCATCAATTTCTTTAATCACAACTTTATACTCAGCTTTTTCTTGAGCAGCAGGAGCAGCAGCATTATCACCAATAGGTGCCCCAGCACCAACAGCTCCACCAAGAAAAGAACCAGCAGGCAACCCTATTTTCTCTTCTAAAACTTTTACAAGTTCAGAAGCCTCTAATAGGTTTAAAGATAATATTTTATCAACCAAATCACTTGTTACATTACTCATAATTACCACCTTACTTAACAACAAATTTATTTTTTAGAACTATAATAATCCAAAACTCTCATAAGCCTCATAGAAGATGAATTAATAGACAACGCTAACCGAGCAGGAATATCATAAGATATTAAACGCATAATTTTAACACGCAATTCATCCAGAGAAGGCAACTTAGCCAGTTTATTAACATCTTCCACTGTTAACAATTCATTTAAATGAGCTGCGCAAATCACAGACATTTTTTCTTTGTTAGCATTAGTAAAATCAACTATTAATTTTGCAGCTTCTACTATGCCACTAGAGTATATAATAGCAACAGGACCGGAAAATTTGCCTGATAAATAAGAGAATTTACCAGTCCTTTCCAAAGCCAAACGCGCTAGAGTGTTTTTAACTACTAATACCCCACCTGCTATAGACTTCAGACTATTCCTCAGAGTTAATGAATCATTAGCATTTATAGATTTAAAATTTACTAATATCAAGAAATCATTATTTACAAATACGTTTATTGTGCTCTGTATAAATTCATCCTTATCTTTACGCTTCACGGTATCACTCCCTTAAATTATATCTTCCACTTTGCCTATCTTATAAGCTTTACCCATAGTTGAATTTAAAAAAACACCCTTAAAGTAAATTCCTTTCGCAGAAATAGGTTTATTATCTTTAATTACTTTAAGAAAGGCTTTTAAATTTTCTAGCAAGTCATCAATATCAAATTTAATATTTCCTAATTTACCATGAATAACACCATTTTTATCTGTTCTAAATTTTACCTGACCAGACTTAATGGTTTTAATAGCTTCTGCAATGTTAGAAGTCACAGTACCAAATTTAGGGTTAGGCATCAGCCCTTTAGCACCCAATACTTTTGCAATAGGAGTGATTTTTGCCAT
Organism: Wolbachia endosymbiont of Nomada ferruginata; assembly: GCF_001675785.1. Taxonomy (NCBI): domain Bacteria; kingdom Pseudomonadati; phylum Pseudomonadota; class Alphaproteobacteria; order Rickettsiales; family Anaplasmataceae; genus Wolbachia; species Wolbachia endosymbiont of Nomada ferruginata. The sequence continues at coordinate 1,977 of NZ_LYUY01000014.1, read as the reverse complement.
AAAATCAGGAGTAGTAATGCACCAATCAACATCTAACTTTCTACCTTTTTTTATTTCTTCAACTAAATCCTCTCCTCCTGCAATATCAGCACCAGCTTTTTCAGCTTCTAATAAATGTTTATCTTGAGCAAAAACAGCTACTTTAATATTCTTCCCGATACCTTTAGGCAAAACTACTGTACCACGCACCTGCTCTTCAGATTTACGTGAATCTACGCCTAAATTGACCGCAATATCAACTGATTCATTAAATTTTGCTGAAGCAGACTCAACAATCTTCTTCAAACACTGCTTAGGATTATCATTATATGTATTCATTTACCTAACCTTCCACAACTTCTATACCCATAGATTTTGCAGTGCCTACAACCATTTTCACTGCTGAATCTTCATTATCCACTTTCATATCAACCATCTTGCACTTTGCTACTTTAATTATAGCAGACATAGGTAATTTAGCCACTAATTCTTTACCAGGATTACCAGAACTTTTACTTAATTTAGCCTCCTGCTTAAGTAAATAAGCCACAGGCGGACCGCTGACAGTAAAATCATGAGAGCGATCATCCTTTATGGAAATTCGCACTGTTACTAAATCGCCTACTTTATAATTAGCGTTAGCAGCACTAGTAACTTTATTAAAAGCTTCACAAAACTTAGGAACAGGTATACCACGTGGACCAAGTACTGAAGCAATTTTCGGTCCTGGAACTGCTTTCCCAGCTTCCATAAGTAAGTTAATCTTAGCAACTATAACACTCATAATTAATCCTCTATTTTCTCTACTTGAGCCAGATCAAGCTCTATTATTGTCGGCTTACCTAAAATCGATACTTCCACATTAATAATTTTTTTCTCATCGTTTACCATATTTACCTTACCAGTAAAATTTTGAAAAAGACCATCATTAATTTTCACTTTTTCACCTTTTTCATAACCATAACCTAACTTCTTTGTCTCTTGAGCATTATAAAGTGCATTACACATTGAGTGAATCTCATCATCCAAAATCACCTTTGGAATATTACCGTTTTTCAAAAATCCATAAACCTTAAGAGATTTTGGTATATTATTGATAAAATTCAATACTTCATCGCATAAATTCACGTATAAAAAGACATAACCAGGAAAGCATTTCCTTCGTGTAGCAATTTTCTTAGATTTCAACTCTACTTCACTTAGCTCTTCATATGGAATAAAAACTTCCTTAAAGTAATCATTAACACCCAATCTCATAGAATTTTCCAATATATGTTGGCGCACTTTCTCTTCACAATTAGAAGCAACTCTCAAGATATACCATTTATACCTATTAAATTCCTTACACTTTAAACTTATCTCATCATCTAAAATCATCTCAAAATTACCAGATTCGCCACTGCAGAATCCAGGCGTTTGATTCAAAATATTTTTGCTTTCATCACACAGATGCATATATACATACACTTCACATAATTCTTTTATATCAGACTTTGAATTACATACCGTTTGATAAGGAATAAACACTTCCTTAAAATAAACAGCATTACTTACCAATTCGCGTATACCTTGCTCATATCCATAATCAACTTTAATGATATACCATTTATATTCACATTCCATAAATAATTCCAAATAAAGCCTTAATTACGTAAAGAGACATAAAATCCACAAAACAGAAGAAAATCGAAAAGCATAATATAACAATCATTACAACAAATAGAGATGACAACACCTCCTGTTTCTTTACCCAAGCAATTCTTCGTATTTCTTGCTTTATATCACAGAAAAAACCACACAAACTTTTTAACATTTCCACCACAACATTAATGCAGGAGCGATAGGAATTGAACCTACAACCTCTGGTTTTGGAGACCAGCGCTCTACCAATTGAGCTACACTCCTATAACTCAAACTCTCACTCCAAAATTTCAGAAACAACACCAGAACCAACAGTTCTACCGCCTTCTCTTATCGCAAAACGCAATCCCTTATCCA
>NZ_LYUY01000133.1:0-2548 GCF_001675785.1 Wolbachia endosymbiont of Nomada ferruginata | reverse complement strand
CGTGGACTTCTTCTCCTCTCTCTAATATCAACTCTGTTCCCTCTACTGGCAGTTTATCGCTACTTATTCTTTTTCCCTTCTCTAGACGATCTGCTAGGTATTCTAGTCTTTTGGCACCTTTTCTTGACATCTCTCCATATTCTTCCTCCTGCATTCTATAAGCTAATCTTGGTATCAGATATTTCCTCGAATGTTGCGGTGCCTCTTCCCCAAATACCTTTTTCCATATTTTCCTCAGCTCTTCCAACGCTTTTTTCTCTAAACATTTTACCTCTTTTTCTACTTTTTTTTCCATATAATCACCTTTTCAAACACAGCACTTCTGAATTTTTAAACGCTATAGATCCACAAGCTCTTCTTTTACACCTGCTGCCATACTTTCCCTTGTTCTTTCTATAAACTCCCTCTGCTTATTTGCGATTTTTACGTTCTCTAACACTTCTTTTATCTCTTTATTATTTTTCGCATAATCTATCGGGGTTTTGCCAAACTCATCCTTTTGCTCTACACCTGCTCCGGCTTTCACTAGCTCTTCTACTATTTTTATCTCTGATACCATGGAAGCCAGGTGTAACGGGGTAAATTTGCTACTTCGTTCCACTGCGTTTACATCGGCTCCTGCCTTTATCAGCTCTTTTGTGTTTTCTACACATTGCCCCATGACTGCTAAGTGCAGTGGTCTATATTGTCCCGCATCTGCCACATTTACATTTGCTCCTTTTTGGATTAATAACCTCACTTTTTTTGATTCCCACCGCGTAATGTACTTCCTTTTGTGTCTTTTTTATTAATATTTTCTATTGAGTTATCTAATACCTCTTTCCATGCCTTATTAAACTCTTCTCTCTCTTTCTTATTAAATTTTACCATAATGTTCCTCAGCTATTAATGTAATATAAAGTGGCTCCAATTTGGCTCACTTGTTTATTTACTAGCTACTTTTTCACTTAGTGCTATTTTGGCATAAAAAGCAAGTTTTTTTTGCTAAATTTACACATTTTTTCCACATATTATGTTAAGATATAAATCTATATGCTTAATCTATTAAATCCACCTCCTGCAGTTGTAATTCATTTACGTTTCGTTTCTCCATTACCTCCTCTATTGCCTTGTTTGCTTCTCCATACATCACTTCTACATCTCTCATATTCACTCCCTTCTTTTCTAGATAACTTGTCACTTTCGGGTAAATTTTTGCATAGTTTAGTGGGCTACATCCAAATTTATCTACTGTATCAAGATCTCCTCCTGCATTTATCAGCTCTTCTATTGTTCCTATTCTTCTTGCTAAACAGGCTAAGTGTAGTGGTACTGCTTTATTGTTTGATTTTGCATTTACTGTAGCTCCTCCTTCTATCAGCACTTTCACATTTTTTCTTCTTCCTAAAAACGCTGCTAGGTGCAACGGTGTCTCGCCTCTATTGTTTCTATCGTTTGTACCTGCACCTTTTTCTATTAATAACTTTATTACTTCTGGCTCTGACACCTGTGCTGCTCGGTGCAATATTGTGCAACCTGCTGCGTCTTTTTCATTTATTTGTTGAAACCTGTTTTCTGATAATGCTTTCAATAACCTATCAAAAACATTCCTTGCTTCTTTCCTTGACATAACATACCTCACTTTCCCTTTGAAATTTTCGCAACCAAACTCTTTGCTCATCTTTTTGAGCTCCCTTCTCACCACATCTTGCTTAAGTCTGCCTCCACCACTTCATCAATCATTTCGTTCACTTTGCACATTATCTTGCTTGCTAAATTTTGACATTCTTTCTTTATTGATGATTTGTCTCTCTTCCTTATTTCTTCTATCTCTATTATTTTTAACTCAGGTAAATAGCTCCTATCCAACATATCTGCTATTTCTCCCACTAGACCCTCTATTCCATAGCACGTCAGTTTTCTACTTTTTGTTATTCCACCTTGCTTTCCCAGAAATTTCCTCGCCTTTTCATTCTCTCCATTATCCCATAGGCCATACCTTTCACTCTCCCATATATAATACATTGGTGTTGCACCATATTTATCCAGTTGATTAACTGCAGCTCCCGCTTTTACTAGCTCTTTTATTATTGCAATTCCTGCCCCTAGCCTACATGCAGAGTGCAGTGGCGTACATCCGTTGATATATTTAGTGGCATTTATTTCTCCTCCTCCCCTGATCAGCACTTTTACATTTTCTAAACTTCTCGCAAATACTGCGCAGTGCAGTGGTGTATAACCCTTTTTATCTCTTGCATTGATGTCCGCTCCTTTTATTATTAATAACTTCACTGTTTTGCAATCGGAGATTTCTACTGCATGGTGCAATACTGTTTCCCCTTTTTCATCTTTTTCATTAATATTCTTAAACGAGTTCTCTAATAATTCATAAAATGACTTATTAAAAGCTTCTCTCTTTTCCTTGCTAAATCTCATTACATACCTCACTATAAAAACATACGCCAATTTGGCTCTCTTTAGTGCAAGATCAATTTTTTTTGTTTACTTGCTACTATTAAAGTTATGTGCGTTTTGGCATGAAAAAGCAAGTCTTTTTCTGTTTATTTCA
>NZ_LYUY01000132.1:0-2581 GCF_001675785.1 Wolbachia endosymbiont of Nomada ferruginata | reverse complement strand
CATTTCTAATCCTCCAAAATTTTATTTTACCCGAAAAAACTCCTTTCTTTCTCTCCACTTTTTCTGGGTAAGGTCAGTTTATCTTGTCTACCTATTTTGCCACTCTGCTGAACAGATATACTCAACTAATGGTCAATACATCTTCTATTAAAAATTGTACAAATTTATTGCCATTCCAGTAATTCATAGAGATCTTACCCAAAATAGCTTTAACATTACCCTGCATGATAGCAGAGCCAAGATGAGTATTTGCAGAACGAAATGCAATAGCTCTTACCATAACATTATCATCAACAATAAAACATTTTATATGGTCAACTCCTATAACTTCAGGCTTTCTTATCTTTGCTCCTTGGATAATAAACCTTGGTTCAGGATTTCCAACTCCAAATGGTCCCAAGCGTTGCAATTGATTCCATAAAGACAAATTTATTGCTTTAGCAGTTACTATACTATCAGCTTTTAAAGTTTTCTCATTTATAGAGTTTGAAAATCTTTCAGTAAAAAAATCATGCAAATCATTTATTTTGTCTTCTTTAATTGAAAATCCTGCCGCCATACTATGGCCACCACCTTCAATAATCAAATTTATAAACTTTGCGGAAAGGACTGCAGCACCGATATCAACTCCAAAAATTGATCTACAGCTTGCTTTTCCTATTCCATTATTTAAAGATATCACTACTGTTGGCAAGTGAAACTGCTCCTTTAGCCTTGATGCAATTATACCAATTATTCCCTGGTGCCAATTGCCACTTATCATTATAAAATTCGCACCTGATTGGGCAGACTTTTCCGCTTGTGCTGTAGCTTCCAAGAGAGCCTCATTTTCTAACACTTTTCTTGCATTATTCAAATCTATTAATTTTAGCGCGATTGAATGTGCCTCTTCATCATCATCGGTGGAAAGCAACCTTGCACCAAGCGATGCTTCTCCAATTCTTCCTCCAGCATTTATGCATGGCCCAATACTAAACCCTAATCGAGAAACACTTGGTTTTTCAAGGATTCCCAAAACATCAAATAAAACACGCAAGCCAACGTTTTTTCTTGTTGACATAACTTTTAATCCTTGTGAGACAAGTGCTCTATTGAGGCCTGTGATCTGCATAACATCACAGACAGTTCCCAGGGCAACCAAATCCAGCAGATCAAATAAATCTGGTTCTTTTTTGTTGGTAAAAAATCCTTGCTCACGTAGGCTTTTATTAAGAGCAACAATTAGCAGAAATGAAACTCCAACTGCTGCTAGGTTATTATAAGGAGAGCTCTCATCAAGGCGGTTTGGATTCACAACTGCTACGACGCTTGGTAATTTTTCCGTACCAAGATGATGATCGACAACTATAATATCAAGACCAAAAGCCTTTGCATCTTCTATCGGTTGATATGCAAGCGTACCGCAATCAACGGAAATACATAAATCAATTCCATTCTTTTTAAGTTGTAATAAAGCATCTGTGTTTAATCCATAGCCCTCATCAACACGATCTGGAATGTAGATTATAGAGTGTATATCGATTGCTCTCAGGTACCTGTTAATCAATGCTGACGACGTTGCACCATCAACATCATAGTCACCAAATATTGCAAGGTTTTCATCATTTTTTATTGCCCGTATTATACGAGAAACAGCTTTATCCATATCAAGAAGGTGAAAGGGATCTGGTAATAGCGATCTGATTAGTGGATATAAGAAGTCGCTTGCATTTTCTATGTTAACACCACGAGTAACCAATATTCTTGCTAATATTTCTGGTAACTCAAATCTCTGTGTAAGAGTTAAGATTTGCCTTTGATCTGCTTCTTGCAACTTCCACAATGCATTTGTTATGCTGCGCTTTTCAATTTCAAGTAGCATATTCTTTCTTTGTAAATAAAACTACTTTACCAGAATTTTTAAGCTTGTTCTATAATTGTATTAGACTTCTGCATAACCTAAACTAAGTAGAAAAAAGGTATCATCTAAGTAGCTGACACTGGTCTCCATCCAAGAGGGCAGTAGCCCCTTCGGTGTCATTCCAGCGCGTGACCAGGTCTTTTTAGCTATCATAGGATGACAGAAGCAGACACTCCACTTTGTCGTTCCAGTGCCTCCTTTTTTTGTCATTCCAGTGCCTTGACTATTTGGATCCAGGAAAAAGAATGGTGTCATCCCAGTGCCCCTATGATGTCATCCAAGTAGCCTCCCTCTCCTGTCATCCCAGTGCTCCTTTTTTTGTCATCCCAGTGCTTGACACTGGGATCCAGGAATTTTATTAAGTTGGTAAGCATAAAAGTATTATGTAAAATACAACGTTCTTGATGGGATTGCGTGAAATGCTGGATCCCAGTGTCTGGGCACTGGGATGACAAAGGAGGACAGTGTCAGCTACTTGGATGACAAAAAAAGGAGCACTGGGATGACAGCAGTCCTACGTCATACCGCCGCGGTATCTCTAGATCCCGCTAACAAGCAGCGGGATGACGAGCTTATCGTCACGCCGCCACGAACCGTCATACCGCGATTCATTCGCGGTATCTCAGCCGCTAACAAGTAGCGGGATGACGGTTGTCAGGGTGTCATGAAAGTACCAGCCGC
>NZ_LYUY01000131.1:0-2680 GCF_001675785.1 Wolbachia endosymbiont of Nomada ferruginata | reverse complement strand
AGAATTTCATATACCTAGCTATGAGTAGGGTTATGTTAAAGAGGGAATATGCTTGAATTTACTTGTTTCCGGACAACCTCTGATAAGAGGTACAAATCATATTGATCTACAAGAAGGTAAGATTTTTTCTATGCAAGCTCATGGTCAAGGAGATATGGGTGCACTGTCTATATATGAAGGAAATACAAAGCTTGGAGAATTATCGAGCGAATCGGGCTTTTTTAAGCAAGTTGAAGGCCAAACTAAAGAAACTTTCGTTTTTGAGGATATATTGCACAACTTAAATGTTTCATACGAAGGCGGTGCTTACATGGCAGTTACAAAAGAAAATGGTCATTATAAAGCTTCCCTAATAGATGGCAGAACAGTTGAACGCGATGAATACTTTGATGAGAAGCATTTACATGAAAATGAATTGTTGCATCCTAGCACTGGACATATTCAAAAAGATTTAGATTCCCTGCTTCTTAGATATCCTAAAATCCTGAATCATCAGGATTCAAAGCATGCTCAATATTCTGATGAGCAAAAGGCAAATGGAGTAATCGTGGAAAAAGGAAAATTACTGGATAATAAGGGAACAGATAGGACAGACGATGATGTGTACGAAGCGGTTGTAAAGCAAGGAGACGAGCGCTTACATGAGTTCAAAAATATGGGCTTTTATATTACCGAGAAAGGTGATCTATTTATTCATGACCATGGAGCAAACGTAAGGTTTCAACTACCACAAAGTATTACTCACCTAAAATTAGTGGAAAAAGATGGAGCATATAAGCTTGTTCCGGTGACAAAAGATGGGAATGAACATCCAGTAGGTATGCCAAATATACCAGACGAATATAGATACATAGAGCCAATATTTGCACATGAATATGAAAAGAGAGATTATTCCCACAAACATGTAAATGTGGGCCTTATAAACTTAGAGAAATATGGCTCTGGCAAACTTTTTGCTATAAAGTATGACCCAAATGATTACCACATACAAAGAAACTCTAGCGGTGAAATAGTTAGAATAAAAGATCAAACATATTTCACTAAAGTAAAATTGTTTGATGGTGATGAAGAAATTGGAATGTTATCTAATAACTTCCATAACTTCAAAGGGAAAATATTCTTTTCTGCTGACTACAACTACAGTTATAACGATTTCCTAGCATCTGTTTCTCCTCAAGTTGAAATTGAGGACATGGGAAATGGAAGTAAAAAAATAACTTTCGATCAAGGTAGTGGTGATATCGGTGATACTAATAGAGGCTACACGGACTATCAGAGAATATTCACAAAAGAGAAACAAACCGAAAGTCCAAAAGGGCAAGTAAGTGAAACTAAGACAGAAGTTGACATAAGTCACAATACTACTAATGTTGTTGCACAAGCTGCTGAAGAGAAAACTGCATCAAACGACAATAGTGAAATGCAGTCTGATCAGCCACAAATTCCAACAAGGGCAAAAAGGTCAGCTTCAGTGGAGGAGAAAGAGCAGGTATTAAAAGACACAATTCTCAAAATAGAAAAGAGCTACGAGCAGGACTCAGAAGGGAAGCATAAGGCAAATGTAACGATAAATTATAATGATGTGAAAGCCTTGTATGATAGAGCGGAAGGAGCAGAAAAGCAATCTGTGTTAGATTTTTGGAACAAACTGCACACATCAGATTATAAGGTTGGTGCTTTGCCGGAAGACAAATACTATTTTGAAAAAGGCAAATTCGTAATCCACGATAGTGGCACAAAGAAGCTTATAGTGTTACCTGAAGATAAGGTGTCCATCAAGATAATGAAGGATGGTGATAGTTATAGTTTAGCTATATCAAGTGGTAATGGCAAAGTAATAAGCAGCATTAGTAAAATAGATAATCCAAATTACGAATTGCTGTCAGATTCAAGTCATTTCAATTCAGGGGAGCAAGATAATATTGTATTATCAGATCAACATCACGAATATAATCTTTATCTAGAGAATGGTTTTGTGAAAATGTTCGATTGCGCAAGCGATCACATTTATCACGACCACAACTCGGCCTATATCTAATACATACAAGGAGGGCAGTGCCCTCTTCTTGTCATTCCAGTGTCAAGCACTGCCGTCTTGGATGGAAACCAGCGTCACGCCCTGGAATGACAGGGTTTGTCATCCGAGTAGCCCCTTCGGTGTCATCCCAGTGCCCAGACACTGGGATCCAGAAAACTTAACTTCAAATAAGTGGCTGCATAATAAAGGCTGGATTCCAGACTGGAATGACATCATCTGCTACACACTTGAATGACAAGAGAAGAATTCTGAAACAACAAGTTTCAAGGAAATCTTATGTAAAATCTAGCATTAACAAAAATTATACTATTTTCATGCATGCTATGGTTTTTGTAATTAATGGAGTGTGATATGCCGGCTAGTTTGAAATTTGAAAGTGCTGCAGGAACAGCAGCAGCAACTCTGGCAGAAGTCAAACTTGTAACTTTGGCAGATAATACGGGTAATGAATATACTTTGGATATAACCACAAATGATCTTAAAGTGGGATATACACCAAATGGTGGTCAAATAACAGAGCACAAAATAACTGGTCTATCAACAGCTCTGGGAAGTTTACTTAGAGGTTGTCCGGAAACAAGTAAATTCAAGCATATTCCCTCTTTAACATAACCCTACTCATAGCTAGGTATATGAAATTCT
>NZ_LYUY01000130.1:0-2722 GCF_001675785.1 Wolbachia endosymbiont of Nomada ferruginata | reverse complement strand
GTTTAGAATAAAAAAACGCCATACTTGAAAGTATAATGTAAGTAATTAGCCAACCACGGGGCTTCTTTTGCCTTTTTTTTCATTTGGTAAATTTCTTAATGTTTATGGCTAAAGCAATTTAAGAGACCGAAAATGGTGTCATTCCAGCGCGTGACGCTGGAATCCAGTTCTTATTACCTGGTGTAAAGTTAAGTTTCCTGGATCCCAGTGTCTGGGCACTGGGATGACGCCTCTGGGCACTGCCGTCATAAAGGAACCAGTGTCAGCTACTTGAATGACATCATAGGGGGTGCTGCCCTGACAATCGTCATCCCGCTAACAAGCAGCGGTATGACGGTTATCAGTAAACATGAATTACTTTAGCCATGCAATCAGGCTCCCTAAAAACACTTTATAGCTCTTGAGTATAAAAAAAAATTCCTTTAATAATAAGGCATGCTAATCAGGAATTTAATAAAACAAGCAACTCAAGTAGGAAGCAGTGAAAATGCAATACGGTATGTCGAATATCTCTATCAATTTGAGAAGTTTAGAAACACATTAAACCTCACTTTATCACTAATAAAGCAAAATAGGCTCTCATTTGAAATATACCAAGAGGGATTAGTGGATATGGAAGAGGGAGTGTGTAAGACAATCAGGTCTTCCAGTGTAAATAGATATGTTATTGTACTGAGGAAGTCAAACCCATACATTATAGTGCATGAACTTTCACACATGGTTGAAAATGAACTGAACTTAAGTTTGGAACAGGAATTTCTCCATAAAGTTTACCAGGATATTGAGCAGAACCTAAAGCAAGCAAATATTCTTGTGCAGAAAATTATCGGCCAAGTTATATTTAAGGAGATACAGGCTTATCAAACTGCAAAATCACGTGCATCTGAATTATTTGCACGCTACTTTGAGCTGTTTGCTTGGGCGCAGGAGGTTTACCCTAAAGATAAAGAATACTTAATCCGCACTCAAGACTTAAACAAAGTGTTCCTTGCTACTGATCAATGGAAAAAGAGCTACCTGGATCCACAAATGATGGAGAGAATAGATAAGGAAATTAAGGAATACAGCAATAAAACTGCCACTAAAGACGTAACCAAAGTGCAAAGCAGTTGGACTAATAAATTTTCTCCTGGGGGCAAAAAAATTAGCTCCATATTTGAAGATGATGATTAGCTTATAGTGCAGGTTTTCCTACGTCATACCGCTGCGAACCGTCATACCGCGATTCATTCTTTTGGTGTACGAACATTGCAATTTGCAGGTAATTTGAGTAGTAGATGGTGTCATTCCAGTGCTTGACACTGGAATCCAGTTTCTATTGTACAGCCACCTGGTGTGCTCATTTAAAGTGAAGTTTTCTGGATCCCAGTGTCTAGGCACTGGGATGACACCATTCTTTTTCCTGGATCCCAGTGTCTGGGCACTGGAATGACACCTTCCTAGTGGAAATTGCTCTCAAATCATAATGTTCGTACAGTTGTGCGCGGCATCTCATCAGCTAACAAGCAGCGGGATGACGGTTGTCGGTAAATCTTTTAGCTGTAGAAGTTAACTTTGCAGTTAACTTCTACAGCGTTTCAAGATATAGTTTTGACAATAAAGTGCTCGAATATACATGAAAACCATTTTAGCTGTTGAAACAAGCTGCGACGAAACTGCAGTAGCGATTGTAAATAGTGACAAGCAAGTCCTTGCTCACGAAATTCTCTCCCAAGCAGAACACAAAAAACGTGGTGGAGTGATCCCTGAAATAGCTTCACGTGCTCATATGAAGCATTTAAGTGGTCTAATAAAAAGCGCCGTGGAAAAATCTAACCTTAACTTTTGTGACCTCAATGCGATTGCAGCAACATCAGGACCAGGACTCATAGGTGGATTAATAGTTGGTACAATGATGGCTAAAGCAATTGCGCATGTAGCACAAAAACCGTTCATTGCAGTGAATCACTTAGAAGCGCATGCATTGGTTATTAGGTTACTGCATGAGGTAAAATTTCCATTTTTAGTCCTACTAATATCAGGTGGTCACTGTCAATTTTTAATTGCACAGGATGTAGGTAAATACATTAAACTTGGAGAAACGCTCGATGATTCACTAGGAGAAGCATTTGATAAAGTTGCTAAGATGCTGGGTTTAAGCTATCCCGGAGGGCCATTAATTGAAAAGTTAGCTAAAAAAGGCAATGGTGCAAGATTTAAATTGCCAAGGGCAATGATAAAACGTTCTGGATGTAACTTTTCGTTTTCTGGAATTAAAACAGCAGTAAAAAACTTAGTGCAAGAACTTAAAATGAGCGAGCAAGATGTGTGTGATGTATGTGCTTCGTTTCAAGAGTGTATTAGTGACATACTGCTGGACAGGGTTAGTAATGCGATTATTATGGCCGAATCTTTAAATATCAAAATCAATGACTTTGTGATTACCGGCGGAGTTGCAGCAAATAATTTCTTGAGAGAAAAATTAAAGCAACACATAAACTTAAACATATTTTTTCCTCCCAACAACCTATGTACAGATAATGCAATAATGGTTGGATGGGCAGGAATTGAAATGTTACAGAAAAGCTATATAGATTCTCTCAATTTTGCACCAAGACCTAAGTGGGAGTTAGAGAGTTATTAAAAGCTCTCAATTCTGAATTATAGCTAAAGTGACTTAGGTTCTCTAATTGCACATAAGTCAACAATAATTTTCACACAAATCAAAACAGCATATCTTCTC
>NZ_LYUY01000129.1:0-2739 GCF_001675785.1 Wolbachia endosymbiont of Nomada ferruginata | reverse complement strand
TCCAGGAAAATTGATTGTAAACGAGCAAACATTTTCGATAAAATTACCAAAAAGCTAGATCCCAGACTGGGATGACACCACCTACAAATTGCAATGTTCGTATAGTTATGTGCTTGACACTGGGATCTAGAAAATCTAGTTAATATATATAGAGAAACCTTAGCTATAGTTTCAAAAGAAGTCGAATGTATTTTGTTATATGATTATAAGTCTAACAGGCGGAATTGGGGTAGGAAAGAGCTTTGTAGCTAATTGCTTTCAAGAGTTTGGTGCTGTTGTATTTGATGCTGATTCTGTTGTACACCAACTTTATAAAGTGGATAAAAGCATAATAAGTTATGCAGAGAAAAGTTTTCCTGGAGTGGTAGTAAATGGTGAAATAGATAGAACAGTACTGTCTAAATATTTCTTAGCCTACGATGAAAATTGGAAACAATTTCAATCTTTGGTTCACTCTGCTGTGCTGCGTGAATTAGAATTTTTTATTGCTAAGGAAAAAAAGATCGATAGAAAGCTTTTAGTTTTAGATGTGCCGCTTCTATTAGAAACAAAATTTTATTTATATTGCAACCTTATTGTTTTCGTCCATGCAGATAGCGTTGTGCAAGCTCAAAGACTTAACGAACGCAACATAGATAAAGAAAAGCTAAATTTAATCTTCAATGTTCAGTTATCTATTGAGGAGAAAAGGAAGATGAGTGACTTTATTATCGATACCAGTGTAAGCAAAGAGTATGTTTTTTCTCAAGTAAAAAAAATAGTGGATTCATTAAACCTAAACACGTAGCTTTACGTCATACCGTCACTTGGCCGTTAACAAGCAGCGGGATGACGGTTGTCAGGGTGTCATCCTAAGTTGACACTGGTTCACTCTATAATGGTGTCATCCCAGTGCTTGACACTGGGATCCAGGAAAGTTTGCTTGTAAACTAGCACGGAAAGTGGTTATAATGCTTTCGATGAGATTATATGGAAAACTGGATTCCAGTGTCAAGCACTGGAATGACATCCTTTTTTGGTCCTCTAAGTAGCCTCCTTCTCCTGTCATCCAAGTAGCCCCCTATGGTGTCATCCCAGTGCCCAGACACTGGGATCTAGCTTTTTGGTAATTTTATCGAAAATGTTTGCTCGTTTACAATCAATTTTCCTGGATCGAAGTAGTCAAGGCACTGGGATGACACCCTACTTAACCGTCATACCGCTGCGGTATCTCTTAGCCACTAACACGTAGCGGGATGACGATTGTCGATAAATCTAAGTTACTTTAGCAACAGTTATTCTCCACTAAATTACTCTGAATTTTGGTTATATTATTTGCGGATTTCACTGCTGAAATCTCAAATTTTGAGCTTGTGTTCAAAAATGATTCAACTGACCTGCCAAAAAAATCATATCTCCATCCCTTGAATAATTTATCTGTCTGTCCAGATATTGACCCGGTTAACTCATCTTTTGAAGAAACTAATTTCCTTGATATGTTACTTTCTTTACATTTACTATCTAAAATAATTGAGAGTATATCAAGTACAGATTTGTCATAATTACTCGATAAGGTGTTGTTTTGCTGCATCCAATTTCTCTCATTTTCATTAAAAATATTCACAAACTCTAGTAAATCCGCATCTTTTATATTTTTTGTATTCCTCTTGAGATCATCTAAAATCTCATCAACATGCTCTACATTTTTTTCAATAAAATCAGCTATTACAGCATTATTGATTATTTTATTACGGTTCATATTATAGCGCTGTGCTAAGGTTTCTTGCCACTCACTAACTGCTTTAACAGTTAGTATCAATCTTGGATTTACTTCATAATTAAATTTAATCCTCTTCCATGCATCTTTTGGGCTATGTAAATACTTATTTATATCAACTATTGATTCCATCTCTTCTTGAAACCAACCCATCCTATTATTTTCTTCAAGTTTATTGCACAATATTTGGTATAGGTCATATAGGTGTACCACGTCGTTTACTGCATAATCTAACTGATCTTCGGACAACGGACGCCTTAACCAATCTGAATTTTTAGCTTTAATTTTATCCAGTGCTATTCCTTGATATTGCTCCACTACTTTTGAGTAACCAATAAAGTCATGATAATAATGACAAAACATAGCAGCAACTTGGGTATCAAAAATGGGAGTGGGAATACATTTAAACACAGTGAGTAAGGATTCTATATCCTGCCGGCAGCTATGAAACACTTTGGTTATCCCCTGATTTAGCATTATTTTCTTAATGAATGATAAATCAATTTCTGGCACTAATGCGTCTACAATAAAACTCTTCTCTCCGTAAGAAATTTGAATTAACGATAATTTTGGGTAGTAGATTAAATTATTTCTAATGAACTCCGTGTCAACTGCTATAAATTTTGGCTTTTTTGCTATCAACCCCTCACATATGTCCTCCAGCTCCGACGTTGTATTAATTAACATATGTTTTTTATTCAGTGGTTCTACTTTACCACTTATATTAAATTTTTGCAATTAATGACTTCTTGCAGAACTTTCTATCACTCATTGGCATCACACAAATAGCCTTTTCCATCCCAATCCCAGTGCTTCCTTCTCCTGTCATCCCAGTGCCCTGACTACTTGGATCTAGCAAGCTTTGCTTGCAAATAAGTCTAATACGCGTCGCGTTTTATGCCAAAACACAATTGGAGTTACATGCAAAATAGATCCCAGTGTCAGCTACTCGGATGACAAAAAAAGGAGCACTGGGATGACAG
>NZ_LYUY01000128.1:0-2804 GCF_001675785.1 Wolbachia endosymbiont of Nomada ferruginata | reverse complement strand
TGCTTGACACTGGGATCCAGAGATCTTAACTTTAAATAAGTAGCTGCATAATAAAGACTAGATTCCAGTGTCAAGCACTGGAATGACACCGTCATAAAGGGAACCAGTGTCTGGGCACTGGGATGACAAAGAAATAGGCACTGGGATGACGAGAAAGGAGTACTGGGATGACACCATTCTTTTTTCTGGATCCCAGTGTCAGCTACTCGGATGACGAGAAAGGAGCACTGGAATGACACCCTGACAATTGTCATCCCGCTACGTGTTAGCGGCCGAGATACCGCGAATGAATCGCGGTATGACGGTTCGCGGTGGCATGATGTAGGACTGCTGTGACACCATTATAGAGTGAACCAGTGTCAGCTACTTGGATAGAAAATGTTTATGACTAATTTTTAGATCAAACATGGAATTTCGACAAACTTAACTTTTTTGTGAGACTGTTCAGCAATAATAAATAAATTGAGAGGGAAGGTTATGGCAATAAAAAAGGAAAAGTTTTTTGAAATAATAAATGAGGTAAGCAAGAGTGAAGGTTTAAATGAGAATAATTTACTTGAAAGAATAGGGAGTAAGCTAAAAGATGCAGACTCAAAAGTATATAGCACTTGTAACAATTTGAAGATAGATAAGATGTTCAGTATATTAGATTCAGACAAAATTGTAAGTTATATGTTGGTACATCTTGCTGTGGAATGTAACAGTGTACCAATAGTAAAACTCCTACTAGCAAAGGAAGCAAAAGTTAATGAACCAATATATGAACTTGATGGAGCTAAGTCTCAATTAACTGCTTTGCACATTGCTGCTTTGCATGGTCATCAAGAGATAGCTCAGCTTTTATTGAACAATAACGCAAATCCTTCACTAAAAGATAGTCAAGGCCAAACTCCAAGGGATGTTGTTGGCAATGTAGAAGGTAAAAAGGCTATAATAAAAACGTTAGAGGAAGGAGAACAACGCTATGCTGAGGCAAGAGCTACGAGAAGACAACCTTATAGACAAGACACTTTACTGCAGTCTAATAATAAAACTCCAGGAAATTCAGCTGTGGGCGGAAATAGAATAACTGCTGCAGTGCAAGCATGGAATGCAAGAGATCAGAAAGAGAACAACGGAACTACACCAAACAGCAGAGAAATCTATGTACAAGATGAGGATGAACAGACTTCTTCAAACTCAATCACTAATGAAAACAATATAAACAAAGTAGATGATACATTAGAAAGAAAACAAGCTATAAGAGAAAGAGATGCTATGTTGCAAAAATTGCAAGAGACAGAACAAAGATTTGCCAATAATAAAAAGCGCGTAGAACAAGATTACTTGCACAATCAACATCCAGAGCAGTATACTATACATAATGGGGAACAGACCTTTTTAAATAAAAGTAGTAGTGACGACAGTGGAATATGTTTTGATGGAGATGGATCTGAAACTTTAGGCCAATCTATATTAGAAAATGGAGAAGACATTAATGCACAAGATAAAGATGGCGTGACCCCTTTACATTGGGCTGTTGCAGATAACAATAAAGAATTAGCAAAACTTTTGATAAAACATGGAGCAGATGTTGATGTACGAAATAGAGATAAACATACCCCTTTACATTATGCTGCTGTGCATGGTTATGTAGAGATTGTAAAGTATCTAATAGATAATGGAGCAAATGTTAATGCACAAGATGAAGATGGACATATCCCTTTACACTTTGCTGTTAAATATGACAATAAAGAATTAGCCAACCTTTTGATAAAACATGGAGCAGATCGCTCATTGATAAAGGATGAAGACCTAATAGATAGACTAAACAGTATGTGTGATCAGCCATCTGAGGTTGTACCTAGTACCTTTTCTCATTCCAAAACACACAACGCAACGGAAACTCCAGAAAAAGCAGAAAAGGTTGAAAAACGTAAAGCTAAGTTAAAAGAATTACGTACTCAGCTAAAGGATGAGCAGAAAAAGAATGAATTGCTAAAACAAAAAATACAAGATCTAGAAAGTAAAAACACAACACTTGAGGGTGGACTAGGAAAAGCGCAAAAGGAACTAACAGAATTGAGAAATTGTGTCACTGAACATGAGACTAAATTGGAAGTACTGGAGAAACTCAATGAAGAGAATGAATCACTAGAACAAAAAATACAAGATCTAGAAAGTAAAAATACAACGCTTAATAGCGAATTAGAAGAAAACGAAAATAAGCATTCTAAAACAAAAGTGTTGTTAGAAAAAGCGCAAAAGGAACTAGCAGAATCAAAAAGTTGTATAGCTAGACATGAGACTAAGTTGAAACAATTCAATAAAGAGAATGAATCACTAACACAAAAAATAAGAAGTCTGGAGAATGAAAACACACCACTTGATGGTGAACTGGGCAAAACTAAAACAAATGAAGTGTCACTAGAAAAAGTAGGAAAAAGACAATTTTCCCCAAAAGTTGCCTACGCGAGCCTTGCAGCTATGTTAGCAGTAGGTGCTGCTCTTAGTATTGCTTTCGGATTGTCTGCTCTATTAATAGTTGCAGCTTCTGTGGTATCTGCACTGATAGCTGGTGGCATTACATACACAATATCAAAACCCATCGCTGAACCAAAACCTACCACTGAATTGAAAGAAGTGGATATAGGTTCAGCACAACGTGGTGTTTGTAAAACTTAGCACCTACATCTGTACGAACATTGCAGTTTGCAGGTGGCAGATGCAAGTAGCTGCACTGGAATCCCAAAAAAGGATGATGTCATTCCAGTCTGGAATCCAGCCTTGCCGTAATCTCATCAAGAACGTTGTGTTTTAACATA
>NZ_LYUY01000127.1:0-2824 GCF_001675785.1 Wolbachia endosymbiont of Nomada ferruginata | reverse complement strand
TGATAAATTATATGAAATGGCAGAAGCGTTATCGATTAATATTACAGATCTACTAATAGAGAAAGATGAAGGTAGTACAGTAGAAAATGAGCTACCTGATTTGATTAAAGAATACAAAGAAATTGAGAGCCAAGAACTACGTAATGCATTAATAAAATCTTTATTTGAAGGGATGCATATTTGCGAAGAAAAAGTGAGGAAAGCGGAAAGGATCAAAGTTGCAAAGGATTTAGTAAAAGGGGGAATTTCTATTGATATTATTTTGCAAATAGTTGGTTTATCCGCTGATCAAATTGCATGAAAATTTATTTCTAAGTAAGGTATATATGTTTGTTTCTGTAAGAGATATTAGTTCTATAAGTTATAAAATAGGGCAAAAAATAGAAGATTGTAGATTAATGCAAAGGTGTACTCAAGCAGAGTTAGCAAGTAAAATCGGATTAGCATATAAAGAAGTAACCAATTATGAAAATGGGTATATTCCTATTCCGATTGAAGTACTATATGTAATAGCAAGAGTACTGTCAGTTAATGTTGTAGATCTATTACCTAAACCAATAACAGTAAGGGAGTATGAAGATGAAGACGAAGAAATACTCTATCTAACAAAAATATATGAGAATCAAAAGTTAGGCAAAATAGTACCTTCATTAGTCAGGTTTGTTCATATTAGCGAGAAAATCAATCAAGAGGAGGCAAGATTAGAAGTAGCAAAAAATCTAGTTAAAGAAGGAGTTTCAGTTGACATAATTTCCCAAGCAACCGGCTTATCTATTTACGAGTATGATAATACAGAGAAAGAAGTCTGCACTGATTCTATATACTATAGAGTAGGGCAAAGAATAAGAGAATGGAGATTGATAAAAAGGTATACTCAAAAAGATTTAGCAAACAAAGTTGGTTTAACACTCAAGGAAATACACGAGTATGAAATAGGATACACTGCCATATCATTTGATAAATTATATCAAATAGCAGAAGGATTATCAGTGAATATTAAAGTTCTGCTACCTAAAACAAGAGAAAGCAAAAAGCTATTGAGTTTAATGGATCAGTACAGAGAACAAGAATCATTAGATGCATTAGTCAAATCTCTATCTGAAGATATGAAAAGTGGCAAGGAAAAAGTTAAAAAAGCAGAGAAAATCAGGGTTGCAAAAAATCTAGTGAAGGCGGGTGTTTCTACTGATGTTATTTTGCGAGCAAGTGGCCTAACTGTTGATGAGTGTGAAAATTGAATTGTGTTTAAGATATAAGTAAAAATGGTTAATATATTATCTATTCTAAACCCTTATTTAGCTCTGCAGAATTTTTTTGGCATTTCTACGTATCAAGATAAAACATCACAGAATTTATCTATCAGTTCCTGATTGTCCTCTATCATTGCCTTTGCCTCTTGCTGAAGAGATTTGATATTTTTTGATGTAATATTATCCATGTCAGGTGATGCTATTTTTAGTTGCGATTGTATGCGTATATATTTATCAGCTATAACTTGATTAAGTTGATAGTTTACTGCATCTAAACTTGAAGAAAACATCACATGTATTAGTGGTTTTATCCAGCCTATTTTTCCAAATCTCTTTGAATTGGCATACTCTATGCTTCTGTCTGTTCTTCCAGTACCTATCGATAACAGTAGAATATCATCATTTGGAAATAACCTCTTACCACTTGCATATGCACAAGCCGCTGGATTATTTGCAAAAACCCCTCCATCCACTAATACCATTTCCTTTTGGTTGATTTTTAGATGTTTTGGTATGAAATAAGTAGGGGCAGCCGTTGCAGCTCTGAGTGCATCTTTCAGCTTAATATTACCTTCTTTCCAGCTTTTAAAGAAAAATGGACGATTATTGTGAATATCATAACTTGTTATCAGTACCTTACTTAATGTATTTTTTAGAATATCCTCTCCAAAATATTTATCCAGTACAAATTCAATATTTTTATGTGGATATTGTGCACAGTTAAACCAAGATAATATTGATCGCCTGAAGAATGAAGATTTAAAAATATATGACCCGTATTCTTGGTAAAATTCAACTAAATCATTGGCTGAGTATTGGGGATTTCCTTGTTCATCTTTCCTGCATAACCCTGCTACAACAATCCCACCAGTTGAAGTACCAGCCATAAGATCAAAAATCTGGGAAATTGTCTTCCTTGCTCTCTTTTCTATTTCTGCTAATATTATGGCTGGTATGATGCCTCTTATGCCTCCGCCGTCAATTGAAAGGATGTATTTAGTCATGAGTAGATATTTATTAGTTTTATTAACTTGGTTGCTTCTATCAGGATTTTCTAGTTGTCCAAAAACTACAGTATGTTTTACTCCTGGAGAAAATTGCACCAACCTAATAATTGATTCCGTGGATCATGCTAAAAAATCCGTGTTGGTTCAGGCATACCAATTTACCTCAAAGCCTATTGCTGAGTCCTTGGTTCAAGCTAAAAAGCGTGGAGTTGATATTAAGGTTATTCTAGATGAATCACAAACTAGTTCAAAACATAGTGTAATTAACGAATTATTTGAGCACAAAATTCCGATATGGATTGACTTTAAACCCGCTATTGCTCATAGCAAGGTAATTATTATTGATGAGCAAAAAATCATAACCGGATCATTTAACTTTTCAGATGCCGCTCAGCAAAGAAATGCTGAAAACCTACTGATCATAACAGGAGATTCTCCACTAGTTGAACAATACGTCAAAAATTGGAAAAATCGCCAATCGCAGTCTAAGAGGTTGTCCACAAACCAAGGAATACGTAGTATATAAAGAAAGAATATTGAGGTAAGAGATGAGGAAAAAATATCCAA
>NZ_LYUY01000126.1:0-2883 GCF_001675785.1 Wolbachia endosymbiont of Nomada ferruginata | reverse complement strand
ATTTACTAAACAGAAAAAAAGGCAAAAGAAACCCTAGGGTAGCTAGTTATTCACTATCCATTTTTTAAGTTGGCGTTTTTTAATGTTTTAAATAGCGCATTTCAGCTTATATTAGGTAAAAACCTAGAAATTTTATAAAGACATAAGGTGCACATAGTGCAAAAAATTAAGCATGATTTACGCCAAATACATTAAGTTTTTTGTCATTAATCCACTGCAGAGATTGCGAAGATAAATAAATAGCTTCAGTGTTATAATAAGGGGGCTGGCGAAGCTTGTCAAGGAAGTTTTTATGATTTATCTAACGAACTTTACACTTGCTAAAGTTGTACCATCTTGGTAACTTTAACTGAAAGAAGTTATTTTTTATCCAATATGAAAAAAGCCTTTATATTCACACCCTTAATAGCAATTATATTGATAGTTATTACTTATTTATACAGAAACGACGGAACTAATGACTCACAAGTGGTAAATGTTTATTCATCGCGCAAAGAAGAATTAGTACGTACTTTGTTTGATGAATTCACGAAAAATACAGGCATTAAAGTACGTTACATCATTGATGATTATTCTCAGTTACTTTCACGAATAGAAAACGGTGGTGAAGCTGACTTATTTTTGACTGCTGATGCAATCAACTTAATTCTAGCAAAAAAAAGAGGCCTTTTATCTCAAGTAGATTCAGAGGTTTTAAAAAGTGTTATACCTGCAAGATTTAGAGACAGTGAAGATTATTGGTTTGGTCTTACAAAAAGAGCTAGGATATTGGTTTACAATAAAGAGTCAGTAGACCCTAAGGACTTAAGTACTTATGAAGATTTAGCAAATGAAAAATGGAAAGGAAAAATATTAGTGCGTTCTTCTACAAGTCCATATAACAGATCGTTAATTGCTTTTATGATTGCAAATAATGGTTTTGAAAAGACGAAAGAATGGGTAAGCGGAATTGTGAGCAATATGGCAAGAAAACCAAGTGGTGGTGATACTGATCAAATTTACGCCGTAGCAGCCGGTGAGGGAGATGTTGCAATAGTAAACAGCTACTACTTTGCGAGAATTCTTTCATCAGAAAATAAAAAGAATGTTGCAGACAAGCTAGGGGCTTTTTTTCCTAATCGCAACGATCACGGTGTAATGGTAAACATCAGTGGTGCAGCAGTAACAAAAAACGCAAAAAACAGGGAAAATGCTATAGTCTTATTGGAATTTTTAGTAAGCAAGCAGGCTCAAGAGTTATACGCTAAAAAAAACCAAGAATATCCTATTATTGAAGGCGTTGAAACTTCCGATATACTAAAATCTTGGGGAAATTATTCACAAAGTGATTTGCCTCTAAGTGAACTTGAGAAGCATCTTTTTGAGGCTGTTATGATAGCGGATGAGTGTAAGTGGAAGTAATCCCCAGCGCCACTAAACATTGGGATGAAAGATTTATGCTAATATACCTTACTCTTGACTCGCTGAACTTTTTCTTCCTTCTAACTTAATTTTGACTTTACTATCTTTTTCCGTTCTTTCACCAAAACAATTGCTGCACAAGAAGTCTATTGAAAAAAGGTAATAAGAAAGTAGAATAGGTTCAAGTAGTTGAAAAGGAAACTATGAACAAGAGAAGGAATTTGTTAAACATCTCAGACCTTACAGTCGATGATGTAGAAAATATAACTAAGTTGGCCAACCAGTACCTTAAAAAAGAAGTTGCAAATAGTCATATCTTGGAAAATAAGACAGTAATAAATTTATTCTTTGAAGATTCAACGCGTACACTTGCGTCTTTTGAAATAGCAGCAAAAAGCCTTGGAGCAAATGTTGTAACTTTGCCAATAAGATCTTCTTCTATTAACAAGGGAGAAGATCTGAAAGACATGATAAAAACATTAAATGCAATGAATCCTGATTACATAATAATCAGGCATAAAAGTAGTGGTATCATTAATACACTGGCAAAGTATGTTAACTGCTCGCTAATCAATGCAGGCGATGGAAGTAGTGAACATCCAACTCAAGCTCTTGCAGACTATCTTGTAATCAGCAATCACAAAAAGCAAATAAAGGACCTCAAAGTTGTGATATGTGGAGATATTCTGCACAGTAGAGTTGCAAGATCAAATATAAGATTGCTAAAAATGTTTGGAGCAGAGATAAACTTGGTCGCACCACCAACTTTGATTTGTAAGCATTTTCCTGAAGTAGATTCAGTCCATTATTCATTAATTGAAGGTATAAAGGATGCTGACGTAATTATGCTTTTGAGATTGCAGAAAGAGCGCATGAATAATAGTTCTTCAGAGAAAGAATATTTTTATTTGTATGGACTTGATTCACAAAAGCTATCATACGCAAAACCAGATGCGATTGTTATGCACCCAGGGCCAATAAACAGAGGGATTGAGATTAGCAGTGATGTAGCAGATTGTGTTATTTTACAGCAAGTAGAATTCGGATTGGCAATACGTAAGGCAGTGCTGCACTATTATAGATATTAAAAAATGCTACACAACTAATGCGAAAGAAGGGTTTTTTCATGAAATGACGAGAATGGCCACTAAGATGTTAAGGCTGAGGATATGATGTGGAATTTTTTACGAAAGCCTGAAGTCAACCAACAACCTTGCAGAACGGCAAATTAGACGGCTATCGTAAAAACAGCTTTTTCACCTGGTCAGAATGTGGGGAAAGGTTCGTGAAAAGAATGTTGTCGATATTTTTGACATCACGTCTCAATGGCCAAAATCCCTTCCAAAAGTTACGACTGCTTAGTTCTTTATTCATTTTCACAATCCGTGAACGGTTACAACCTGGATTCCAGTGGACTTTGTTGCATCGCTAGCTATGATGGATTAAAGATAAAAAAGATAGGGAATATCAGTAGCTTATTAT
>NZ_LYUY01000125.1:0-3018 GCF_001675785.1 Wolbachia endosymbiont of Nomada ferruginata | reverse complement strand
CTAGGGCAATTTACAAAGTTCTTCCCTTCTCCATCTAATGCATAAGCTTAAAACATTAGATGCTTTTGACAAGATACAAGGGCAATTTTTCAAGCTCTGCGGTAAGAATTTAGTTGATTAACTGCTAATAGATACGCTATATTTTACAAAAATTTAGGTATTTTATGAGTGATGATATTACATCGGTAAATGATCAAAATTTCAAATCTGAAGTCACTGACTATAAAGGGTTTGTTCTGATAGATTTTTGGGCAGAATGGTGTGGGCCATGTAAAAGTCTAATGCCACGTATCGAACAATTGGCTAAAGACAGAAAAGGCAAGATTAAGATCTGCAAATTCGATATAGATGGAGAAACTGAAGTGCCAAGTAAGTATGGGGTTCAATCTATACCTACTTTGATTATATTTCAAGATGGTAAGGAAATTGCACGCAAAATTGGTGCAACAAATGATTTGCTAAGTTGGGTTGATAGTGAAATAAGCTAATAGACAAATTTGCTTCTGTGTGTATTATAAATATTGATAAAAGGGATTGTAGCTCAGTCGGTTAGAGCAGTTCGCTCATAACGAATTGGCCGTAGGTTCGAGTCCTACCAATCCCACCATTGTATTGATCTTAGCATGATCGTAACAATGAGAAGACTATAGTATATGAACTATATATTAATGTAATGGGGGAAATGATGGAATTTACTAAGTCTCTAAATAACAAGTTAGATGAATTGCACTTACTAAATCATCCATTTTACCAGTCATGGAATACAGGAAGCTTAAGCTTGCAAGCTTTACAAACCTATGCTAAAGAATATTATCACCACGTTGCTGCGTTTCCTCGTTACATCAGTGGTATACATTTTTTGTGCCCAGATCTAAAAATGCGACAGGTTTTACTTGGTAATTTAATAGAAGAGGAACAAGGTGATGAAAATCATCCAGAGTTATGGAAACGTTTTGCTGAAGGGCTTGGCGTTGCGCGATCTGATCTTCGTGAAAGTGCACAGATTAAGGAGACACAAGAATTAATTGATGGTTACTTTGACATTGTAAGATCAGGTTTTGCAGCAGGTCTTGGAGCCTTGTACGCTTATGAACGTCAAACTCCAGAGGTTTCCAAGTCTAAAATTGAAGGTTTAAAAAAACACTATTCAATAAGTGATGAGCGTTCTCTTCAATTTTTTACGGTCCATATGCATGCTGATGAATGGCATTCTGAGGAATGTGCAAATCTTATTGAAGATCTAGATGAAAAAGAGCAAGATAAAGTTATGCAGGGTGCTCAAAAGGGAGCAAGGCTCTTGTGGGGTTTTCTTGATGGAATGATGAATGCTAGCGTGTGTTAGTAGTTGTAAGTAGCTTAAACTCAGTGATGTTGGAATGCAATGTCTACATGTAATCTTCTTATATCTGACTTACGGCTTTGGGTTCACTTAGGGTGCAGTGCAGAAGAGAAGTATCATTCCCAATTAGTTAGTATTGATGTTGATTTTATTTTTAAATCCCCTCCTTTAGGGCTTACAACTGACCAGCTAAAAGACACTGTCTGCTATCTAGAGATAGTACAAAATATTCAATCTCTTGTTCAGAACAAGCAATTTAATTTAATCGAACATTTAACTCATGATATATACAGGATCATTAATGATCTTTTGCTGCAAAAAAAGCATATTATTTCTTCTGTAAGAGTAACTACTTACAAAGTTGCACCACCCGTTCCTAATGTACATGGAGGCGTTTTTTTTACCTATTGTAATGCACTGCAAGAACAGGAAGATAACTAATGATCTATATTTCTATTGGCTCAAATATGGGGAATCGCTTTTCCCATTTACAAAAGGCTGCTCAGTTACTGCAGGAGCGCTATTTTAAAAATTTAAAATCTTCAATTATTCTGGAAACTAAGGCTATTTTACCAAATGATGCTCCACCTGGGTGGGACAGGCCATTTCTAAATATGGTTGTGTATGGAAGTTGTTCTTCTTCTCCTGGAGAGCTGTTAAAGGGCCTTAAACAAATTGAATGTGACATTGGCCGTCTGCAGGTCTATGAAAAATGGGCACCTCGCGTTATTGATTTGGATATTTTGTTATGGGATGACCTGACACTTGATACATCCTACCTTAAGATTCCTCACCCAGAATTGATAAACAGACCATTTTTGCTTCACTTGATGGCAATGCTGAGTCCCATGGCAGTAGTTAACAAAACGTTTGGTACTGTTAACCCTAACATTAAGGATTGCTTTTTAAGGAGTTTTACGCTTTCACCAGAGCTTGTAGGTATTGTCAATATTACTCCTGATTCATTTTCAGATGGTGGTCTTTATTATGATGCAGATCAAGCAACCAAGCAGGCACTGCGGCTGTTATCAGATGGTGCAAGCATAGTTGAACTTGGTGCTCAATCAACAAGACCTGGCTCCTCAATACAAACTCCAAAAGCAGAGTATGCACGCTTAAAACCAGTGCTTGATGACCTTAATCAATATATGAAAGTTGGTGACATTAAAGTCAGCATTGATAGCTTCTGGTCAGACGTTATTTTAAATGTTTTGGAACACTACAACATTGCCTGGGTAAACGATCAGAAGGGAGATCTAGATGATAATACCTTAAAAGCGATTGCTAGCAGTGGATGTAGTATCGTTATTATGCATTCACTCTCCATACCACCACATAGTGACAACATTATCCCAAGTGACATTGATCCAATTGATACCATAAATAATTGGGCAGAAAAGAGCATTAACAGGTTACTTGCCCTAGGTTTTGATCAAAGCTCGATCATTATTGATCCTGGTATTGGTTTTGGCAAATCTATGTACCAGAATATCCAGATTTTACGCAGTATAGAAACGTTACAAAATTTTGGCTGCAAAGTTCTGGTTGGTCATTCTAGAAAGTCATTTATTTCTTCTTTTTCTACAGAACCTGTCTTTAGAGGTTGTCCGGAAACAAGTAAATTCAAGCATATTCCCTCTTTAACATAACCCTACTCATAGCTAGGTATATGAAATTCT
>NZ_LYUY01000013.1:0-17600 GCF_001675785.1 Wolbachia endosymbiont of Nomada ferruginata | reverse complement strand
AATTGAACATAAGACGCCGATACATTAAGTAATCCTTACCTTTTAATCTGCAGATTGGCGAAAGCAAATACAATAGCTTCAGTTCCATGATAAGGGGGCTGGCGAAGGGTGTCAAGTAAGTTTTTTCGTTTCTATTCCCAATAAAAGTTTGTTATATGGTTATGCAAGAAGTTTAATACTCATAGTTTCAAGCATATACTGAAATATTTCATTAGCTATAGCAACATCTTGGCGTGGGGCTTTGCCGTGTTCTATAAACACAGAGATTGCATAGCGCGGGTTATGGTAAGGGCCATAAGCGATAAATAACTTATGACTTTCGCCCTTAGAGTTTATCTCTGGTGTACCGGTTTTACCGGCAATTTGTATACCGCTTAGCCCTTTCTTATAGGTTCCAGTTTTAGAATTCACCACATCAAACATAGCTTTTCGAACTATGCTAAGATGCTCACAATCCACATCAATATCGGGAAAATCTTGTATCGTTTCATTCATCTTAATGTGGGGAATTACCTCTTTTCCTGTTGCAATCCTCGCTGCAAGAACTGCAAGCTGTAGTGGTGTTGTAAGCATATACCCTTGTCCTATAACTAAGTTGATAGTGTCACCTAAATACCACTGCGAATATAGCTTTCGTGTACGCCAATCTCTATCTGGCAACAACCCTGGAGCTTCTTCTTTAAACGTTCCAATCAGTGGCCCACTTCCAATACCAAATTTTCTGGCCATTTCTACTAGAGAGTCTACACTTATTTTTTTTCCTATATTATAAAAGTAAGTGTTGCATGATAATGCCATTGCCTCATTTAAAGATATATACCCATGGACTTTGCTTTTCAGACAACGAAATTTCCGCTCACCTATTTTCATATAGCCCTTGCACGAGAATTTCTCTTCTGGTGTTATTATCCCGTCTTTTAAACCCGCAAGCGCAACTATTACTTTAAATATTGAACCAGGTGGAATTTGATATGATAACGCACGATTCACAAGCGGTAATGAAGGAGCATTCAAGTTTTCCCAAGTCTCATTTGATAGCCTGCTAGCAAAAAGATTATTATCGTAAGAAGGTGAATTATATAATGCTAAAATTTCTCCATTATTTACATCAATTACCACTGCGGAGCCTTGGTGATCTTTAAATACCTCTGCGGTTTTCTCTTGCAGATTAATATCAATTGTCAGTTGTACATCTTGTCCGTCTTGTTGTGGTATGCTTGATAATTCTTTTATGACGCGTTTTTTAGAATTTATTTCCTGCTCAGATTTTCCTGACTTGCCTTTCAATATATGATCATATGTATATTCAATACCGCTGATTCCTACTTCACTTATGCCTTGCTGTCTTTTTGTATATCCGATTACATGAGAACACATTGAACCAAACGGGTAATAACGTTTATAAAGAGCAGTTATTTTTTCTGACGATTTTGCTATTTTAGACTCGACTTCTGATAATGTCTGCAAATCAACTTCCTTACCAGAACCATCAAACAAAACAACATACGAAATTTTGTTTACCGCAAGTTCAATGCTATTCCTATCTAAAATTTTGCCCCGCTTAGGCATAATAGTAGCAACTCTTATTCTATTACTATTAGATAGTGCTTCGTACTTTTGTCTGTTTCGTATTTGTAAATTATATAACCTGCAACTAAAAACCGCAGAAATGGTAAGCTGAATACCACCTAATATGAATGCTCTGCGGTTAAAGACTTTGTTTTTTGTCCACATAACATTCCTTCAAAACACACTTTTTTCCCCTCTTTTATTGTTACACTTCTGGCTTTTACCGTATTACAAACCCTTTTTTCCCACTCACTTAAGGTCACAAACTTATAACCTGATTTTTTTAGTATTTTAATAATATGAGGTAAAGCTTCAATTGTGTTTGACCTGTTATTGTGATCATGAAACAGTATAACTGCTCCATTATGTACATTACTTAAAACTCTTTCAACTAAAGTTTCTGGCTTATCACCTTGCCAATCTAGCGAATCAACTGTCCATAATATTGAATACATATTTAATTGATCAGTATTTTCAATCAGATTATCGTCATAACATCCATATGGCGGACGAAACCATTTTACATCTTGTTTTATTGCATTTTTAATTGCTGTATTTGTCTTTTCCAATTCTTGCAATTGTTCCTCACTTGAAAGTGATGTCAACTTCCTATGCGACCAAGAGTGATTGCCTAACTCATGACCTGATTCATGAATTTTCTTTACTATTTCAGACGTTTTTTCATTTATACGTTCACCAAGCACAAAAAATGTTGCTTTTGCTTCATAGCTTTCCAGAACATTAATAATATCGTTTATTCTATTGTTGGAAGGCCCATCATCAAACGTAAGCGCAACAAACTTATCGTCGTTATTCAATAACTTTTTTATATTACTTAAATTTCTATATGATAGATCCAGATTACAACTGAGCCCACAGTATGGTAAATTAAAATTACAATCACTACAAAAAGCCGTACTTGAATATAGTAAGAAAAAAGTGATTATCCTTATAAACATTTGTAATCAGCAAAGTGATAGAATACTACACTTTTTTGCTAAGTTAAGCCATCTTTAATTGCTGTAGCCTTTACTTCATCGCTTCTTTAATATATTGTATTAACAATTTTATATAATATATTATGATTGCAAATATAAATACCGTTGCGCTTCAGGGAATTAGCACAGTAAATGTCAATGCACAAATTCATATGGCAAATGGTATTCCAGCTTTTAATATTGTTGGATTGCCAGATAAAACTGTTGCGGAATCCAAAGAACGCATCAGAGCAGCGTTAAATTCAATCAATCTACTACTACCTCCAAAAAGAATTACAGTTAATCTCTCCCCTGCGGATTTGCTGAAAGAAGGCAGTCATTATGACTTGGCTATTGCTATTGGACTACTTGTTGTAATGAATGTGATACCAGTTGAAAAAGTTCAGTCTTATATCATTATGGGTGAGCTTGCCCTTGATGGCAGAGTTATTCCAGTTTCAGGAGTGCTGCCAACAGCGATCAATGCAAAACAGGCAAATAAAGGAGTAATTTGCCCAAGGGGAAATGGAGTAGAGGCTTCATGGGTAAAGAATGTTTCAATTCTAGCTATAGAGAAATTAACTGATATTATCAGACACTTTAAGGGTGAACAATTAACTCAGCCAGTAATTTTTAAATATAGTGATGCACCCAAAGAAAAAAGATTGGTTCCCGATATGAAGGATATTAAAGGCCAAGTTGTTGCAAAAAGAGCAGCTGAAATTGCAGCAGCAGGTGGGCATAATATGCTTCTTGTTGGCCCTCCTGGTACTGGAAAGTCAATGCTTGCTAAACGCTTTATAGGGTTGCTGCCTGATTTGACCGAACAGGAGATGATTGATGTTAATATTATTTCCAGCATAACAAAAACTGGTAATGAAATATTCAAAGTAACTCGCCCCTTTCGTGAACCTCATCACTCATGTTCCATGCCAGCAATGATAGGAGGAGGAAAGAATGCAAAACCCGGAGAAATTACCATGGCTCACAATCGCGTGTTATTTCTTGATGAGTTACCTGAATTTCCAAGACTCGTGCTTGATTCTCTGCGCCAACCACTTGAAGATAGAAAAGTTACCGTTGCAAGGGCGAACGCTCACATTACTTATCCAGCCAATTTTCAACTTATAGCTGCAATGAACCCCTGCAGGTGCGGTTATCTAGGTGATGCAAGCAGATCGTGCAACAAAGCTCCAAAGTGTGGCACAGATTACAAAAACAAAATATCAGGACCATTGCTTGATAGAATAGACATATGCATTGAAATGCCAAACGTCAGCATACTCTCTCCTGAAATCTCTGTGGAGGGAGAAAGTACCAAGATTATAAGAGAAAGAGTAATAGCAGCGAGAAAAATTCAAACTGAGCGTTATAGTAAATTGAATGTTCGTTGTAACGCAGAAGTGAGCGGTGAAGCATTTAATAAATTTACTGAACCAGATCAGGCAGGGTTAGAATTGCTAAAATACGTACTGAAAGAAAATTATATTTCCAATCGGGGCTACACACGTGTATTAAAAGTTGCAAGAACCATTGCAGATCTTGCAAAAAATGAAGAAGTAAAAAGAGCACACATTGCTGAAGCGCTGAATTATAGGATAAGGGTATATTAAAAAATTAGTTTACTTGACAGATAATTTGTTTCATTGTATACTGCCCTTAATGAAATTTTAACATTCTATTTAAGGAGTAGAGTTATGGCATTAACAAAATATAATTACGAACAAGAACATAGTGTTTTTCGCGCTATTTCAGAGGGATACACACAAGCTGGTAATGAACACTGGGGAGTTACAGGTGCTGCTGGTGGGTTTGGTCAGTATATTAAGGATAATAAGTTAAGAACAGCATTATTTCCGCTTGCAGTTGCAAGTATTGTCTTTACAGCAATGCATATGAAAGCAGGCTTTGTTAGTGCAGCAGAAGCTTCTGGGTTTCTTGCTAAGACTGCCAGTTACTTTGTTGGAACAAATCAAGCAATAGCTGCTTCATTACCTGGATTTATCGGAACAGGTGTTGCTGGTCAGATAGTTGCGGGTGCCATAATGGCAATTGCTGCAGCTGCTGTTCTTTATGGAACATATCAAGTTGCCTCAAAATTAAAAGATGTTGCGTTTGAAGCATGTAAAGGAAAAGAAAAAGGAGAAGCTATATAATAACTTCAACAAAACAAGAAGGGATAGTCTCTGTCCCTTTTTGTAAACATTTTCTATTTTTTGCATCGGTTAAGTGATGTCATTTAAGAATCTAGTTATTATAATTAACGGCACTTATTAGTATAAATGTTAAGAATAAGTAAATCCCGTTTACTGTTTACGCCTATAGAAGTGAAAAGTATTTGCATATTATTAAAAAAGCGGTAACTTATTATCAAGTGAATTCGCTAAATTTGAGTAATTTAAATGTCTATTGATCTTAGTCTGCCGGAGTTACCTATATTACACCCAAGGATTACCGTTGTGGGAGTGGGTGGTGCTGGTGGAAATGCAGTGAATAACATGATCCAATCTAATTTGCAAGGAGTGAATTTTGTTGTCGCAAATACCGATGCTCAAGCACTAGAAAAGTCGTTATGTGATAAAAAAATTCAGCTTGGCATTAATTTAACTAAGGGGCTTGGTGCTGGTGCTTTGCCTGATGTCGGCAAAGGTGCAGCAGAAGAGTCAATTGATGAGATTATGGAGCATATAAAAGATAGTCATATGCTTTTCATCACAGCAGGAATGGGCGGTGGTACTGGAACCGGTGCAGCACCGGTAATTGCAAAAGCAGCCAGAGAAGCAAGAGCCGCAGTTAAGGATAGAGCGCCAAAAGAAAAAAAGATATTGACTGTTGGAGTTGTAACTAAACCGTTCGGTTTTGAAGGTGTGCGCCGCATGCGCATTGCAGAACTTGGACTTGAAGAACTGCAAAAATACGTGGATACACTTATTGTCATTCCAAATCAGAATTTATTTAGAATTGCAAATGAAAAAACTACATTTTCTGATGCATTTAAACTTGCTGATAATGTTCTGCACATTGGCATCAGAGGAGTAACTGACTTGATGGTCATGCCAGGGCTTATTAATCTTGACTTCGCTGATATAGAAACAGTAATGAGCGAGATGGGCAAAGCGATGATCGGCACCGGAGAGGCAGAAGGAGAAGATAGAGCAATTAGTGCTGCGGAAGCTGCAATATCCAATCCATTGCTTGATAATGTATCAATGAAAGGTGCGCAAGGAATATTAATTAACATTACTGGTGGCGGAGATATGACTCTGTTTGAAGTTGATGCTGCAGCCAATAGAGTGCGTGAAGAAGTAGATGAAAATGCAAATATAATATTTGGTGCTACTTTTGATCAAGCGATGGAGGGAAGAGTTAGAGTTTCTGTTCTTGCAACTGGCATTGATGGTCGCAATAATAAATCAGAAACTTCACCTATAAGTCAGAGCGAAGACTCAGAGAAAGAGAAATTTAAGTGGCCATATAGTCAAAGTGAAAGTACGCAAGACAAAACACTGGAAACAAAACCAGCTGAACAGGTAAGCGAAGGAGCTAAGTGGGGCAGCAATATCTATGATATACCAGCTTACTTAAGAAGAAAAAAATAATGCAATTTTGGCTACTCAAGTCAGAGCCAAGTGAATACTCATGGCAAAAAATGGAAAAGGAGCAGGTAGTTGAGTGGGATGGTGTGCGCAATTATCAAGCTCAAAATTACATGAAAATTATGAAAGCAAGCGATCTTGCGTTTTTTTATCATACAGGTAAAGAGAAAGCAATAATTGGAATCGTTGAAGTATTTAAAGAGTATTATCATGTTAATGATCCCAAGTTCGGATTAGTGAATGTAAAGTTTTTGAAACTTTTAAATAACCAAGTAACGTTAAATAATATAAAACAAAACCCACTTTTGAAAAATATGGCTATATTAAAACAACCACGTTTATCAATTGCCCCAGTTTCGGAAATTGAATGGAATGAAATAATAAGGATGAGTGATGTGTAATACCTGTCATTTCAGTTCCTAAATGATGTCATCTCAGCACGCAACGCACAGCTGTATGAATATTTGTCTCGAAGGCAGTGCATTAAACGTTATAGCCGATTTTGCATCAAACACAAAGGTGTCATTCCAGTGCTTGACACTGGAATCCAGCCTTAATGCAACCACATTAAAGCCGTTGTGTTTTAATATAAGATTAGCTACTTTTATATTCACTAACTTGATGTCTAATCAAAATTCCTGGATCCCAGTGTCTAGGCACTGGGATGACATCCTTCTAGTGTACAATATTCGTACAGTTGTGTACATGACACAAGGGTCTATAACTCTTCTTTTTTGGATTCCAGTGTCAGCTATTTGCATGACACCCTTACTGATGTGTCACTCATGTTAGAAGTAAATATTCTTGACAAGAAATGGTGCAGCATTATAGAAAATCCTAAAAATTTTGTATTAGGTGTCATCAATGCTTCTCTAAAAGAATTAAAAATAGACCACTATAAACCAAATATATCAATAGCTCTGGCTGATGATGACTTGCTACATCAACTTAATTTAAAATTTAGAGAAATGGATAAGCCAACTAACGTACTATCATTTCCGTATGAACAATTGTCTAATGAGTGCGATTTAGGAGACATAGCAATTTCAATAGACACAATAAAAAGAGAATCGCATGAGTATTGTATACCCATTCTTGCTCACATTGCACACATATTAGTGCATGGATTACTGCATTTACTTGGTTATGATCACCAAAAAAAAGATGAAGAAATTATAATGAAAAATCTAGAAAGAGAGATTTTAGCTTCGCTTGGCTACAATATGTGTGCGATTTAAAAGGAATTTAATAAAAATATAGTAGATGATAATAAAATATGTTATCTACAAAGGGTTTTAGCTATAAACAATAAAAGGTAAGTGATATGGTTCAGTTTTCTTTGCAAAAGAATTCTAAAATTAATCAAAAGGGCAAAATTTATCCTATTCCTGCTAGAGCAAAAAACATCAGAAGATTTCAAATTTACCGTTGGTCTGCTGATGACGAGAAAAACCCTAGAATAGACACATTTTTTATTGATATGGATAGTTGTGGCCCTATGGTACTTGATGCATTAATAAAAATAAAGGATGAAATAGATTCGACTTTAACTTTCAGACGTTCTTGTAGAGAAGGCATATGTGGATCTTGTGCCATGAATATTGACGGAACCAATACTCTTGCATGTACTAGATCTATACACGATATAAAAGGTGACGTAAAAATATATCCATTACCTCACATGTATGTGATAAAGGACCTAGTCTCGGACTTGAGCCAATTTTATGAGCAATACAAATCAATTAAACCTTGGTTACAAGCAGATAAGCCTGCCCTACCAAATAAAGAATACTCTCAATCTTCTGAAGATAGAAAAAAATTAGATGGCTTGTCCGACTGTATATTATGTGCTTGCTGTTCAACTGGTTGTCCAAGCTACTGGTGGAATAGTGATAAATTTTTAGGACCAGCAATACTATTACAAGCCTACAGATGGATTGCTGACAGCCGTGATAATAAGACAGGTGAAAGACTTGATGTTTTAAACGACCCATTCAAGTTGTATCGTTGTCATACAATAATGAATTGCACAAAAACTTGTCCTAAAGGACTTAATCCAGCAAGAGCAATAGCGAAAGTAAAACAGCTCATGGTAGAGAGAGAAGGAGTTTAAGTATCATCTTTTGCATTCTTCGTAAGAGAACAGCAAACCTTCCGAAGCGTAGGGTATTGTTAATACCCTGAACGCTTTTCCGTTTGTGAAGTGCATCGTATCATCGTACGATTCAAATAATTTTTTGAACAACTCATGTCTTTGGTTACTAATAGTTTGAAAATCCTCTTTTTCTAAAAGCTTTTTAGATTCGAAGAGGTAAAGCATAACTTCGTGATAAGTTGGGTAAGATGCCAAAAATTTTGGGTCAAATTGAAAGGTTTTTATAAAAGCATTATTATAAAATTTTAGCTTTTGATTCTTACTATATATTACTATAGCAACCGGTAACCTCTCAAGCAAATTTTTCTGTGTAGCTAAATAACTGTTTAATTCAGTATATAATTTCTCTGCATCACTAACATCTTTCCCATACATTACTATGCTACCAGAACCTTGTATTGGAATTTTAACAAAATCGAAAACCTTAGGTTCGTTCTTATAAGTTATGACATGTCTTCCTGGTTTTGTGCTATGAGCGCTACCGGTAATAGCAAATTTCTTAGAACCATCTACATATTTATCATAAAACAAGTTATAAAATTCCACCTTTCTACTCTTGTTATATCTTAGTATTGGAAATGGTAAAGAGTTGAAAACGTTTTTATAGCTCTCCACTTCCTGTGTAAGCTTACTATTTTCTAACTCAAGTCCGTTAGCCTTTATCTTACAGTCTGAGACATTCCTTATCCATAACAGCACACCTATCACATTGTTAGAATCATCTATTATGCTTCTACCGTAACATATGCAATAAACCTCACTGTCTTTTGACTTTAAATCTAGAGTAAAAGATTTATTTATTTCCTTTGCCTCAACAAAATTTTTGATTAAGCTTTTTGATTGCTCAAAAAAATTCACAAACTCATTAAATGAGTAAAAAACAGTATTAAGCAAAATTAGTAAATTGGGAGAGAACTTTTCTATACGTTTTTTTGCATCCCAAATATAAAACCCATCATTCACAGTATCAATTAAATTATTTATGATAACATTTTGATGCTGTAAGTTCTTAATCTTATTACTAATTTTTAATTTAGAATAAGAGAGAAAGAATAATATTAGAATCAATATTAAAACCACTTCATACAAAAAAAACATAGCACTTTTAAAACAAATGTAAAAATTTGTAACCGCTCAGAATTATGCTGAAGAGGTATATAAGTAAAGATTGCCTAACATTTGAAAGCCCAATCTCTTATAAAGGTTCACAGAAGATTTCATACAATGTGCTACTATATATTTGCATTCAAGCTGTTTAGCTATCTTTATTCTTTCTAAAACCATTTGGGTACCTATTCCACGATTCCTGTAAATTGGTAAAACTCCATCACTATAAAAACCAGCTACGCTGTCTTGAACATAAAGACCGCATGTCCCAATAATTTCATTATTTAGTGTTACAAGAAAAAATCTTAATCTTGAGTTCTTATCATCATAATTTGATAATCCGCGAAAAAATGTGCTGACAATTCCAACGCCATGATAAAAAATTTTAGAAGTGTGTAGATCTAACTGTTCTAAGAGGTTGCTACCATTCACAGCATTTAACCTCAAGTTTGGAATAACATCAGCAGGTAAAAAGTAATTTTTCATATTAAGTAAAGCTTTTTTTGGTGTGCTAACGTGTTTTATTTCACACTTTTCTAAAATATCTCTTATTTTCATATGTGAATTTATTACCCATGTTGCTTCTATATCTCTTGTTCTGAGATAATCTAGAGTTTTTTGTATAGAAAGCTCGGTACATTGATCTCCACAGAACACAAAATTAAATAATGACTCCCTGGTACCATTTATTGTAAATATGATGTTATCAAATTCATCGTGTACTTCCCACTCAGATAAATTCGCTGTGTACAGTATATAATCCTTTAGATTTTGAACAATTAAGCTTGAATAATAAATTTTTTTATCCTGCATACACCAACAATAAACAATAAAAGGCTCCTATAAGAACACAGGCTAAAATTGCAGCTATAACGTCATCTAGCATAATACCTAAAGGACCTTTGGTATTTTTATCGATTAAATTTATAGGCCACGTTTTTATTATATCAAAAAACCTAAAAGAAAAAAAGCACAACAACAATGAAGAACAATTCATCTCTTGGCTTAACAATATCGAAACTAAAAGTATCGTCAGCAATTGACCAACCACTTCGTCAATTACTACCTCTTTTGGATCACATGAAGTCTTGTAATGTTTTATATAATTACCTGTAGACCATAATCCAATTAAGAATAAAAAAGAAATAATTGCTGCACCTAAAATTTTGTTGCTCAGGATTACAGGAACAAGCGGAAAAGAAGCCAAACTACCTACAGTACCTGGCATTTTTTTTACTGTTCCAGACAGCCACCACGTTGATATTAATTTATATAAAAATTTCACAATATATCCAAATACAAAATTAACTTATAAGAACAGAAATAGTATCCTCTATAGAGGCGCTTTCATACAATAATCTATAGACCGCTTCACATATAGGCATTTTTATCTTTAGCTTTCCTGCTAAATTAAATATGGACTCAGCAGTGCTAAAACCTTCAATCACTGACTTGCCTTCTGACAAAATCTGCTGAACATTAAAGCCATTGTCACTATTACCTATTTTAAACCCAAAAGATAAGTTTCTTGAATTCAAGGATGTGCATGTCATAATTAGGTCACCCAGACATGCTGGCCCAAGTAGTGTATTTATATCCACACTACCGTCACCAATTTTTGCTGAGTATAAAGCCTTAATTTCGCTCATACTTTTCGTAATCAATGCTGCATGAGCATTAAACCCAAGTTTACTACCTAGAACAATCCCACACGCTATAGCAAAAACGTTCTTTAACGCTGCACAAATCTGTACTCCTATAATGTCGTTACTAAACTCCAATTTAACATTTTCTTGTTGCAGCTCTGATACTAGCTTTGAACCTAATGTGTTATTTTGGCATGCAAGAACCATTGAATAGGGTAATTTTCTTGCAACTTCTACAGCAAAGCTAGGACCTGAAAAAATAGCAATAGGATTGTTAGGTAAAATTTCATTTACTATTTCACTAGGTAATTTTAATGTAGACTTTTCTATTCCCTTACAAGCTAAAATTATTGCTACATCTTTTTTCAGATTACAATTATGCAATTGCTGACATACCTTCCTCAGAGACTGAGTGGGAACAGCGAGGATTGTTACTGAAGCATTAATTGTGTCTTCAATAGCCAATTTTACTGACACATTATCAGAAATTCGACAACCGGGTAGCTTGTCACTTTCTCTTTTCCCGTTGATTGATTCAAATGTAGTTTCATTGCGAGTCCACAAAATCACATCTTTCTTACTACCTAATGAAATTGCGATTGCTGTACCCCATGCACCAGCACCTAAAATTGATATTGCCACACAATATTCCTGAAAATATTACTTATACTTTAAAATAGTAGGATAAGTAAATTAAAAATATAACACAGACATATAGAATAGTTAAATATTTATTAACCGAAGTATTCTTTTAATAATAGTAACTTTAATTCAATATTTACTAAAAATATTATTACTATCATGGTATGTCTATTATATTTTAGATCTATTTATATAACTTTGGAACAATATATTTACTATTAATTAATAAGTGTAATTTTGATCATTTGTTAATAAAAATTTGATTTATTACTTTCCTTAGTTATATATATTACTAAAATTATAAATTATTTATGGGGTGTAAAATATGCGTATATTATTAATTGAAGATGATCAAGTAAGTGCAAAGACTGTAGTTAACGCCTTAACTTCTGATGGACACTTCTGTGACGTTGTTACTTCTGCACAAGATTATAACAATAATATGGTTTCCTCAAACGGAGATTACTATGACCTAGTTATTTTAGATATACACTTGCCTGGTGATATTGACGGATATGATATATTGCTAAGACTAAGAAGTGCAAAAATCAAAGTTCCTGTCTTAATACTTTCATGTATATCCGCTGTCAATCACAAAGCTAAAGGACTCGGGTATGGTGCCGATGATTACTTAACCAAACCATTTCATAAAAGTGAGTTATTAGCTCGAATTAAGGCCATAGTGCGTCGTACTAAAGGCCATCCTGAATCGGTGATAAAGATTGGTAATATAAATATCAATTTTGATCACAGGCTTGTTGAGGTGAAAGGTAAAACGGTTCACCTTACTAATAAAGAGTATTCTATGATAGAATTGCTAGCACTGCGTAAAGGAACAGTATTAACAAAAGAAATGTTCTTAAATCATCTTTACAATGGCTTAGATGAACCTTCAGATAACAAGATAGTTGATGTTTTTATGTGCAAATTACGTAAGAAACTTGAAAGTGCAAATGATGGAAAAAGCCACATAGAAACCGTTTGGGGCAGAGGGTATGTTCTGAAAGAGTATATTGATGATGATGAATATTCTAATGTTAATGTAGGCGAAAGTAGTGATGGCTATCAAGCAGAACAAGTGAAGGACAACGCATGAAATGCCTACACATTTAAATATAGCATGGCTTATATCGCACGTATCATGTGAACGCCTAGGTGAAATATAAGCCGAGTTCTGTTTATGTAGCTATTTATCTGGAGTAAATGTTACCATTTACCGCATGCGATTTACCCGAGTAGATATGAGGAAAACATAAAATCTACTTCTATTTAATCTTGCTCCTAGTGTTGGTTACTCGACTACCAATATTGCCATTGCCATGGTGTGCTCTTACCACACCTTTTCACCCTTACCTAAAAATATTTTAGGCGGTAATTTTCTGTAGCCCTATAACTGGAGTTACCTCCGGCGGGCATTACCCGTCACTATTTTTCCTTGGAGCCCGGACTTTCCTCTGCTATGTTTATCACACAACAGCAGCTACTTATTTCACCTAGGAATTATACTTTAACATGAAAATCACAAAAGCAAAAGACAATTTCCTAACAGTCTACATATTAAAAACATTTAGACAAATAGCTAAAGGTGATATTCCGGCACATCATCACTATCCCAAGATAAGCTTTTTTCACTTTTAGACTCCGCTTCAGTTAGTCAAGAGCCTGGTCCACCGCTTGAAGACGATGAGCTACTTCTTGATCGACTACTACTTTCTACTGATATACTATTTAGCACTGTTTCAGATTGATATATAGTTCGCATTCTGTTACCAGTGGTAAAAATTTCTTCATCGCTACTTGAAGATGATCGCCTTCTATAACCCAAATCAGTTAGTTCTAATACAGGAGCAGCATTACGACCCTTAACATATCTATATGCTATGAATCCTATAA
This sequence comes from Wolbachia endosymbiont of Nomada ferruginata, assembly GCF_001675785.1. Lineage (NCBI taxonomy): Bacteria > Pseudomonadati > Pseudomonadota > Alphaproteobacteria > Rickettsiales > Anaplasmataceae > Wolbachia > Wolbachia endosymbiont of Nomada ferruginata. Next base: position 4,015 of record NZ_LYUY01000013.1, on the reverse strand, counting down.
TTCCAACAATACCTATTGCTCCAACCAAAGATCCCCCTATCATTCCTGCCTTATTAGACCCTATAGCAAGTTGAGTAGGTTGTGGTGAAGAAGTAGACTGAGGAAGTAAAGTCGTGGTGAATATAGGAGTTGTTGACTCTTTTGTTCTAGTACTTGGTATACTAAATACTGTTTGTGTAGTTTTCTCTGAGCTTGTTGTTGGCGCAGTTGGTTCCACTGTTACTGTGCTTGTTTGAGTCGTTGACTCTGTTGAAGGTTTATTCGTTGTAGAAGTAGGTGCAACGGCTTCTGTTGTTGGCTTCACTGTTACTGTACTTGTTTGAGTCGTTGACTCTGTTGAAGGTTTACTCATCGTAGAAGTCGACGCACCAGTCGCTGCTGTAGGTTTTACAGTACTTGTCTCAGTCCCTGAAGTTACTATCGGCACACTAGTTGACGTTGTAGCAACCGTGGTCGCTTGTGAAGTAGTAGTTGTTTTTGCTACTGTCGTTGACTCCGTTGAAGGTTTACTTATTGTAGAAGTAGGTGCAACGGCTTCCGTTGTCAATTTAGTAGTCTTCACAGCGTCGGTTTCTGCTGTGCTAGTAATTGCAGCAGTCGGCGTTTTCTTAGAAGTCACAACCGTTTCTGCAACAGTTATAGGAGCCACGGTACTACTAGAAATAATATCTGGCGTTAATCGACCGTTAATGATATTAACAAAATCACTGAGAGTTTTGATGCTATTTGCCGGTATTATTGTTGCTTCAGAAGATTTTCCAGAGCCGTTTTGATTAAAAGTTACAATATTTTCTCCACTTACCGCAGTTACGATAAAACCACCCTGACCGTTGCCTTTAATATATAATTGCTCTATAGGATCTGTAAATTGATAGATAGGAAAATCTGACACTGATCCATTTTTAAGTAGAGTTGCTATATGTAACCTCTGCTCATTAGCTGATTGGTCATTTTCAAGAAAAGCAACTAGATCATTTCCTTCCGTTTGTTCAACATACTGCAAAAAGCTTATTTCATGTTCTCTAGAAAGAGATAGTGCTTTATTATCTATTTGACCTTTTCGATTACCAAGTAAAAAGCCATTAACTCCATCCTTCAGACCCTGAATCACTTTAGCCATATCAAATTTAAAAATACGTGTTTTTCTCACCTCTTGATTTTCCTTAGTAATCCTTTTGCTCACTTGCGAATAAAGCATCGTGTTTCCATTTAATGCCAATTGCCCCTAATTATCAAAATTGAACAATTTTCTTTCTGTAACACCTTTTTCTCCAGTCAATACCTTAAATTTTCCGCTCTCGCTTGACTTTAAGTACCAAGAAACTAAAGTTTGATCCTTTAAGTTATGGGCGATTACAATTACGTCACCATTACCAACTTTCACTGCTCTTGGTTGAAAGTAACTATTGCCCACATTTGCAAGACTATTATTATCAATATTCTTTTGTAATTTTCTTTTATCTAAATGTTCAACTGAAGGAGTATTAACTGATTGTTTAATTCCGTAAGTGTTAAAAGATAAGCCTTTAACGCATTTTTCTCCTTCTTCGCTAATTCCTTCTTCAGGAAAGATAACTCCAACTTTATCTATTTCAGCTGAATCTTCTATTAATGTGAGAGATAATTGATCTTTGAATTCATTTGCTACGCTGATATTTGTACCACATTCGTATGTTTTTGATTGATATAATGGACTAATAAGTAATTTTACTTTACTGCTCCCATTACCATTATCTTGATAGCTGAGTCCGTAAGCAACTCCATTCCCCTCAATTAATTCTACGTTTGTTGGATTAAAACCTATCGCTTCTTTAATTTCCGGTGTATTTGAGTTGATCCCGAGCAATCTTCTTAATATAGACATAATTTTATTTAAAATATTAATAAAATGCTATTATGATTACTCCTGTGTGTTAATGTCAATGAAAATTTTAACTAAAATTAAAAAATTAATATAATATTTTATACTAAAAGGTAAATATAAGCTTGAAGAGGGCTAAGAAGCTTTATGCTATTTCTCAAAAAACCAACAATTGCAATCATTGGTTCTACAGGTATAATCTGTTAAAGTTTACACGAGTCTCATGAATGATAGAAAAAGAAGAGCAGTTTAGTTTTACATCAGAAAACCTCAAGAAAGCAGGAAAGTTTATAGAGATGTATCCCAAAGATAGAGAAGGTAGTGCTGTTATGCCTTTACTATACCTGGTTCAAGAGCAATGCGGATGGGTTTCTGAATCTGCTATGCGTTATGTTGCTGATATGCTGCATATTCCACATATTCGTGTATATGAAGTGGCAAACTTTTATACCATGTATAATTTAAAACCAGTAGGCAAATATCTAATACAAATTTGTAGAACAACTCCTTGCTGGTTATGCAATAGTGAAGAAGTTTTAAACACCTTTAAAAAGAAACTTGGAATCAATATCGGTGAGACTACTAAAGACAATTTGTTCACTTTAAAAGAAGTTGAATGCCTAGGTGCATGCGTTAATGCTCCCGTTGTGCAGATCAATAATGACTTCTATGAAAATCTTACTCCTGAGAAAGTAGAAAACATCATAGCAGAACTTTTAGGCAAATAGATGAAAGAAGAATTTTCATTCAAGAGAATCAAGCAATCAGGTTCTGCAAGAGTTGGAACAATTAAAACTCCAAATGGAAGCGTAGAAACCCCCGCTTTTATATTCTGCGCAACAAAAGCTGCAATTAAAGCTGCAGATATTGAAAGAATAAGTGAAGCTGGTACCCAAATCATACTTTCCAACACCTATCACCTAATGCTTCAACCAGGAGAGAATACTGTTGCAAAACTTGGTGGTTTGCACAAAATGATGGGATGGAATGGGCCAATGCTAACTGATTCAGGTGGATATCAGATATTTAGCTTAGGCCACGGATCAGTTTCGGAAGAGATAAAAGGAATAAGAAAAAAACAAAAAACTTTGATCAAAATTAATGAGGATGGGGCAATTTTCCGTTCTTACATTAATGGTAAAACTTATTGTTTAACTCCTGAAAAATCTATACAAATTCAACAGAAATTAGGTGCAGATTTAATCCTAGTTTTAGATGAATGCACTCCATTTCACGTAAGCAAAGAGTACACAGCAAAATCAATGCTCATGAGCCACAGATGGGCTGAACGCTCTTTAAATGAATTTGAAAAAAACAATAATGGCAAGCAGGCACTGTATGGAATTAGTCAAGGCGGAGTACATCAAGATTTACGTAGAGAAAGTTGTGATTTTATCAACAATTTACCATTTTTCGGTCAAGCAATAGGTGGATCACTTGGTCAAAGTAAAGAGCAGATGTACGATGTAGTTTCTTTCACTATGGACCACCTAAAAAAAGACAGGCCTACTCATTTGCTTGGTATTGGTGGAATTGTGGACATCTTTCATGGAGTAAGTCTTGGAATTGACACGTTTGATTGTGTGCATCCAACCCGCTTAGCAAGGCATGGTGGCGCACTTGTTAAAGTAAAAAACAGAAATTCTATTTCTTCAAAGTGCAAAGAGCATATTAATTTGCGGAATCAACAATTCGAGCTAGACGATAACCCAATTGAAAGTGACTGTTTATGTTTTACCTGCAGAAAACATTCAAGAGCTTATATACACCATTTACTGAAAGCTAAAGAGCTCCTGGCTTACACGCTCGTTACCATTCATAATATTTTCTTTATGAATAAGTTAATGGCATCAATAAGGCAGGCAATATTGGATGATAGGCTAGATCAGGAAAAAAATAATTGGATTAGTGAAATACCATTGCACTTTGATTTGGCCTCTCTTTAAGTCTTTTCTTCATTAGACTTCTTGCATAACCATATAACGAACTTTTATTGGAAATAGAAACAAAAAACTTACTTGACAAACTCCGCCAGCCCCCTTATCATGATACTGAAGCTATTTATTTATCTTCGCAATCTGTGCAGGTTAATGACAAAAAACTTAGGGTATTTGGCGTCTCATGTTTAATTTTTCGCACTACGTGCATCGCATG
>NZ_LYUY01000124.1:0-3112 GCF_001675785.1 Wolbachia endosymbiont of Nomada ferruginata | reverse complement strand
AAAAATAAAGAAGGTAAAGTTCAGGAAGTTGTCGATGAAAAAGGAAGAAATGGAAAATTATTATACACTAGTGATTACAAGAAGCTAAGCACCCATTTTTCAGAAATTAGAGATCAAAATGGTAATCTAGAGCTAGATAAAAGTCTCATATCTGTTCCTATTGTTTTTGCTACAAGCTTGGCTAAAGTTTGTACTAAATTGTTGACTTCTCTTCCTATAAAGTTAGGGAAGCATTTAATAAGCAAACAAAACCCAATTGCAAAGTCTTTTGGTTATCTTTTATTTACTCCTGCAATGGCAATAAAAAATTTAGTGAATATGGGAGCTACCATACTTAAGGCTCCAATTTTATTGTTTGTAGCAAATAAGAAAAAATATGGTGATGCTTACTTAACTATGTTGGAATGTCAATTGAAAGAATGCTGGAAAGAAGCAGAGAATGATTTTAAGGTAGTTAAAGATGGTAAAAGAGAAGCAAAACAAAAAGAAAATCGCCCTGATCTCGACCCAATTATAGGCACATGGAAAGAGCTTAACGCCAGGAGGCCAGATATTGAAAAAGACTTGAAGAAACAAGAGAATGATAAAGGAATCAGCAAGAGTAATGAAATACTAAAGAGTCCTGAGGAAGAACAAAATAAGGGTAATGAAATATTAAGTGGTAAAAGCAAAGGTCATGTTGAGAAATTACAAAATAGAAGAAATTCACAGCAAGGGCAAGGCGCTACACACACTCACTCTCCTTAGCCATTACTTTAAATTGATACCTACCCTCTATTTAATCATTTTACAACAAAAACTTGCATGCATTTTGCCCTCAGTATAAGATATTAATTATTTAATCAACTTTCTTAACTAAATGCGCCCTGTAATATTGTGTGGTGGTAGTGGTAGCAGACTTTGGCCTTTATCTAAGCCAAAGCAATTTCAGAAAATATTTAGTCAGAACACTATGTTTCACAACACTTTGTTGAGGCTAAAAAGCGATTATATGCCGCCCATAATTTCTACAAATATACAGTACGAGTCATTAGTGATGGAGGAATTACATGCGCTGCAAGAATATAAAGTGATTTTCGAACCAGTGAAAATTGGAACAGCAGCGGCAATATTAATTGCTGCACTTCTCTGCAATGAAAACGAGACAATGTTAATTCTGCCTTCAGATCATTTCATAGGTGATTTGAATAGTTTTTATGCTTCTACTCAAAAAGCGTCTAAGTTAGCCTCTGAAACTAACTCTATGGAGAGTAGACCAGGAGAACTTCCCTCCTGGCCCCTTCCAGAACCCTACGTGAAACTCGCGCTTCATAAGGCTCCCACTAGTCATTGCCCTAACCCTATACTCAATTTCCAGTGCACAAACAGACTTGGTCTGCTCTTTGCAGTTCTTTCTAGTACCTTAGCTGCTTTGGTTTTGTGTCCTCTCAGCTTTTTGTACTTTGTCTGGAACCACTTTCTGAGTTTCCTATTAAACATTCTTATTATGCTATCTAGTGCAGTTATATGATGCTTCCCGTAATAGTTAAACCATCCTCTCAGGATTGGATTACATATTCGTGATATATCTTCTATTTCCAAGTTTGTTCTTCTAGCAAATTTCCAGCTTCTAATTTCTTTCTTCATCTTGTTCAGACTTTCTTTACTTACAGTTGGAGTAAAGCTTACAAACAGACTACTATCTTTTCTATTTCGTACAAGTCTTTTTCGAAATTCATATCCAAGAAATGTAAATGATACATTCTCATGATTATCCCTTCGTTTTCCATCTTGACAATAGATAATTTTGGTCTTCGTATGTTTTATTTCCAATTTGCAAATCTTCAGTCTCTGTTCAAGTTGACCAAGAATTAGTTGTGCTTGACTCTTGCTTACACAATGTATAACACCATCATCAGCATATCTTGCCCACTTTACACTTGGATATTCTCTTCTCATCCACATATCAAAGCTGTAGTGCATAAATAGGTTGCTTAAGATAGGACTTACTACACCCCCTTGCGGCACCCCACTGAGACGCTTTATTTTTGTCCCATCTTTTTGCTGTATCTCTGCACTTAGCCATCTTTGTATATATAAGAGAACCCACTTATTTGTGGTATGCTTTCTGACTGCTTTCATCAGTAGATTGTGGTCTATGTTGTCAAACATTCCCTTGATGTCGAACTCTATTAACCAATCTTGGTCGAAGCATCGCCTTCTCGTTTTTCCTATGGCATCTAATGCTGACTTATTTGGCCTATAACCATATGAATCCTCATCAAATACCTTCTCAAGTTCTGGTTCTAAAACACTTCTCACCACTTCCTGTGCTATACGATCGGCAACAGTTGGTATCCCAAGTGTCCTTGTTCCTCCTTCTGTCTTAATTATATCACAAGCCTTGACTGCTGGTGGAAAATAACTACCAGAAGATAGCCTATTCCATAGCTTGTAAAGGTTCTTGCTTAAGTCTTGATCAAACTTTTCAATTGTTAGATCATCAATACCTGCTCCTCCTCTGTTTTCTTTAACTCTTTTATAAGCCGAAAACACTAGAGATTTCGGTATATCAAAAGGCTTTGTTCGTTCAATCATTTTCATCCTCCTTCAAGTTGAATGATTTACTAAAGTCGACTAGCTCAACCCCTTCGCTCCATAGTCATTACAACCACTTCTTCACTACTACGAGTTGATCCGCCCCAGTGATTTGCATTGCTACTCTAAAGCTTGAGGATTAGCCTCTTGCTTATCTCGCTTTTCATCAAATCGACTGGTTCCTGCAGTTCCTTATTAAAGCCCAGATCAGACTCGCGCCACCTTTATGCCGAACACCACCTACACAGTAATCAGGTTTCTTGTAAGCTCATTAAGAGGAGAACGACTCACTCCTCCTTTCGATGTTCACTTCCCTTTTCGACACGTTCATCAGTGGTTCACTTACGTTCGCCTTTCTGATCCACACCTTCCAGCTCTTACGCTGATTTTTCCTTAACGCTTATGACCCTATCTCTTAAATAGAGCCACTTAAGGTGGTTTGAAACCTGCTCCTGAAAACCGATTTCGAAGGACCTTCCTTCATCTTCAATAAAGCTTCTCACAAACATTACTTTGTTTGTTACTGCAGCACACA
>NZ_LYUY01000123.1:0-3142 GCF_001675785.1 Wolbachia endosymbiont of Nomada ferruginata | reverse complement strand
TTTTAGCGTAAGACAACTACCTTTAGCTCATCAGCTCAGTTATAAGCAAAATTTCTGGATTCCAGACTGGAATGACATCATCTGTTGTGCAATTTACCTTCAAAAATGAATGTTCGTACAGCTATGGATTCATTCGCGGTATAGATTCCGCTAACGAGTAGCGGAATGACGGTTTTTCAAATTGTAGAGCCACTTTAGCTATAGAACTCAATTACATAAGCAAACCTTACTTATTTTACTATCCCTGTTTACTTCCTGTAAAAAACATGTTACTAATGTATTGTATTTTGTAGTAGAATGGAGGAAATTTTGGCAGTTCCAAAAAGAAAAAAGTCAAAGTCAAGGCGTAATATGCATCGTTCTCATCATGCTATTCAGCCTAAGAATATTGTGGTGTGTTCAACAACTGGGGAATTCATGTTGCCTCATAACGTAGCAGTTGATGGCAGTTACAAAGGAAAACGGGTTTTCATCAAGCAACAGGCAGAGTGACTATTATGATATGTTACCTACGGTCAATAATAATATAGTTATTGCACTTGACGCTATGGGGGGCGATTTTGCGCCTCTTTCCGTAATTCAGGGTGCTGGTTTTTTTTTAGACAACCTTGTTGACCCAGGCATTAAAGTTTTTTTTCATATTTATGGAGATAAGGAAGAAGTATCTCCTTTGCTTTCAAAATATAAAAAAGTCAGTAACAATTCTGAGTTTACTCATTGTTCTGACAATGTTCTTGCAAATGATAAGCCATCTTTTGCACTGAGGCATCGTAAAGACTCAAGTATGAAAGCTGCCATTGAGGCAGTAAAAAAAGGTAAAGCTTTCGGAGTGGTGTCTTCAGGCAACACCGGAGCATTGATGGCAATTTCCAGATTTATTTTAGGAACATTACCAAATATTTATCGTCCTGCTATTGTCTCTATCTGTCCAACTAAGACAAAAAGCTTCGCTTTGCTTGACCTTGGTGCAAATGTTGATTGTAATGCCGATTCGTTATTCCAATTTGCATTAATGGGTAGTATATTTGCAAAAATAGCATTAAAAATTGACAATCCTGAAGTTGCTTTGCTAAATATCGGTACAGAAGAAGTTAAAGGTAATGACTCAGTGCGCGGCGCTTTTGAGTTGCTTAAAAACGCTTCTGGCATTAATTTCAAAGGATATATAGAGGCAAGTGAATTTTTAGAGGGTAATATAGATGTGATTGTTGCTGATGGTTTTGTTGGCAATGTAATGCTCAAAACGGCTGAGGCAACCGCTAGTACCTTTATCAATCTAATAAAGCAGGAAGTATTCAACTCGTGGATAGCGAAAATGCTTGTTGGTATATTGTTAAAATCCAAACTAAATAAAGCATTAACGCGTTTTAATCCCCAAATTAGAAGTGGAGCTATGTTTTTAGGGCTGAATGGTATCATCATTAAAAGTCATGGAAATTCTGATGCTATTTCTTTTGCCCATGCCATAAAATTTGCAGTAAATGCAATTAGTGAAAATTTAAATCAAAAGATAATTAACGGGGTAAGTCATATTGAATAAAAGTTTCATATTAAGCACTGGATCTTACCTACCAAGAAAAATGTTGAGTAACAACGAAATTGCATCGATAGTTGAGACGAGCGATGAATGGATAAGGCAGAGAACAGGAATAGTTCAAAGGCATATAGCAGATGAAGGAGAGTTAACATCAGACTTAGCTGTAAATGCAGCAAGAAATGCTATAGAAAAAGCTAAAATTTCAGTAGATGAAATTGATTTAATCATAGTTGCCACAACAACGCCTGATAAAACTTTTCCTAGCTGTGCAACGATTGTACAAAGTAAGTTAAAATGTAAAAACGCATTTGCTTTTGATGTACAAGCAGCATGCTCTGGTTTTATATATGCAGTTACAATCGCAGACTCGCTTATCAAATCTAACAATAGCATTAAATGTGCGCTCGTTATTGGCGCTGAAATAATGTCTAGGATTGTTGACTGGGAAGACAGATCAATTTGTGTACTCTTTGGTGATGGTGCTGGTGCAGTGATAATAAAATCAGAAATGGGTAGCAACGGCATCATATCAACAAACTTACACTCTGATGGCAATGTGGACATACTATGTACGAACGGAGGGATATCCTCAACTGGTGATTCTGGAAAAATATGCATGAATGGAAGAGAAGTGTTTAAACATGCAGTGGATAAGTTAACAGCCTCAGTAGAGGAAACTCTGAAATGCAATAATTTGAAAATCACTGATATTGACTGGTTAATTCCCCATCAAGCAAACATTCGTATTATTGAAGCAGTAGTAAAGAAATTAGATTTTCCTATAGAGAAAGTGATTAATACCGTTGATAAGCATGCAAACACCTCAGCGGCATCAATTCCACTGGCCTTAGACTATGCAATACAAGAATCAAAAATAAAATCAGGAAATCTGGTACTGCTGATTTCAATAGGTGCAGGCCTGACCTGGGGTTCCGTGTTGCTGCGCTATTAAACTTCCTGCATTACCTCCTGTCACCCAACTCGTAGAACATCACAGGTTGCACCCATAAGGCACAGCCCATAACTGTACGAACATTGTGATTTGAGTCCACCAGATCCGAGTAGCCCTTCGTTGTCATCCGAGTAGCCCCTTTCTCGTCATCCCGCTACGTGTTAGCGGGATCTCATTTCACTTTATGAGGGTTGTCATCCCAGCACCTCTTTTCCCGTCATCCCGCTAACAAGCAGCGGGATGACGAGTTACTATACCGCTGCGAACCGTCATACCGCGATTCATTCGCGGTATCTCAAAGCCGCTAACAAGCAGCGGGATGACGGTTGTCAGGCCAGTGCCTCTACGATGTCATCCCAGTGCCCAGACACTGGGATCCAGGAAAGTTTGCTTGTAAACAAGCAAACTAGCATAGAAAAACGTTTTCGATGAGATTATATGGAAAACTGGATTCCAGTGTCAAGCACTGGAATGACACCATTTCCATGAATATTGCTCTTAATTTGTAACTAACCTAAGCCATAAATATTAAGAAATTTACCAAATGAAAAAAAAGGCAAAAGAAGCCCCGTGGTTATTATCCGCTTTAAAATATTGGCGTTTTTTATGTTTTAAACGCTTGACAAGCGAGATTCAGCCGCTTTTAATTGCAA
>NZ_LYUY01000122.1:0-3159 GCF_001675785.1 Wolbachia endosymbiont of Nomada ferruginata | reverse complement strand
AATTGAACATAAGACGCCGATACATTAAGTAATCCTTACCTTTTAATCTGCAGATTGGCGAAAGCAAATACAATAGCTTCACTATCATGATAAGGGCGCTGGCGAAGGGTGTCAAGTAAGTTTTTTCGTTTCTATAGCTACTACCACGATTGTATAGGTAATTCTTCACTTATAATAATGATTCAAGCCTTCAGCTCCTCAAACACTTCACTTGCTCTATTTAAAACAGAATCAGGAAAACCAGCAAGTTTTGCTACATGTATTCCATATGACTCATCTGCAATGCCTTCAATTACTTCATGTAGAAAAATAACCTCTCCGTTCCACTCTCTTATTTTTACACAAAAACATTTCGCGTTCTTCAAGTATTTGCTTACTTTAGTTAATTCATGATAATGAGTTGCAAAAATGGCGCGGCACTTATTTACATTGTGAATATGTTCAATCACCGCCTGTGCAATAGATAATCCATCATATACCCCTGTGCCCCTACCAATTTCATCAAGTATCACCAAGGAACGGTCCGTTGCCTGATTTACTATCGTTGCTGTTTCGATCATCTCTACCATGAAGGTAGAATAACCAGCTGTTATATTATCCGTTGCGCCAACCCTGCTGAATATCTTGTCAATCACTCCAATATGTGCACTCTCTGCTGGCACAAATGACCCCATGTGAGCTAAAATTGCAATGAGAGCGTTTTGCCTCAAGAAAGTGCTTTTTCCAGCCATATTAGGACCAGTAATTAGATGTATACCAGCTAAATTGATGCTATTTGCAATGAATTTATCGTTAACTTCAACCACTGGATGTCTTCCGCTACAGATATTGAACTCTTTGCTGTCATCAATAATGGGTTTTACGTAATTATTTTGCACTGCAAGCTCTGCAAATGCGGTTCTAATATCAAGTTTTGCCAAAGCATTTGCAGCAAGAGCAATTTTTTCAGATTCTTTAGCGACTTCACTACACAGTTCACTAAAAATTTTCATTTCTAAGCCGATTGCAGCATCACGTGCCGTAAGAATTTTATTTTCTAGTTCTTTCAATTCATTAGTAGTGTAGCGCATGCTATTTGCTAAGCTTTGCCTATGAATAAATATATCCGAAGTTATTTTGTGATTTGCCGACACTTCAACGTAATAACCAAGTATGTTGTTGTGTAATATTTTGAGTGCGGCAATGCCAGTTAGGTCGCGATAAGATTCACGGAGCTTAGTTACCAACTTGTTACTGTTGTTCAATATATAAGATAACTCAGATAATTCTGAGTTGTATTTTGAGTGAATAAATCCTCCTTCTTTCACGGAACTGAGGTTATTATCAAGTATAGCACTATTTAGCAGTTCAAATAGGTCTTTATGATTGCCAAGGCTTTTATGTATTGTGCTTAGCTCACTCTCGTCTGATTTTACTGTCATTCCAGCGCGTGACGCTGGCTGGATCCCAGTTTGGATGACATATTGTTGTGGGAGAGATCCATTTTCACCTGATTCAATTTTACATAAGAACTCAGACAACTCTAAAGTTTTTCCTAGGCCTATTTTTAATAGGTTCATATCCTTTGGTGAACCACGCCCTAGTATTAAGCGCGATAAAGACCTCTCAATATCTGGAATGTTAGATAATATCTCTCGTATTTTTTTGCGTGAATCATGATTATTTACAAAAAATTGAGCGGTGCTGAGCCTTAGGTTAATTGCCTTAGAACAAGCAAGTGGTGAAGCAAGCATTTGTTTTAACAGGCGTCCACCAGAGGCTGTAACTGTGTGATCAATAACTGAAATTAGTGAACCTTTCTTTTCACCAAATTGAGTTGAAAATAACTCAAGATTTCTCCTTGCTGAAGCATCAATAAGCATGAAATTTTGTTGCTTATAGGTTTTTGGGAATTCAAGCCTTGGAATAGAGCCCCTTTGTGTTACTCTGACATATTCAAGCAGTGCACCGCACGCCATGATTTCTACTTTGCTGAAATTTCCTATACTCCCAAGTTCCCTGATTTTATAAAACTCGCATAACGTTCTGTGAGATTTACTATACTCAAAAAAGCTCTGTGCGTGTTGCGTAATTGATATTTTATAGTTTTTTAAAATCGATCTAATTTTTTCGTCCTCAGTGAATTTTTCAGAAATTAATAATTCTCTTGGTGATATACGCAATAAATCACTATCTAGAGCTTTCAAACTCGTTAAAGTGTGAAAAAATTTTCCCGTTGATAATTCAAGCCAACTAATAGCATATTCGTCATTTTGTTCAACTATGGATGCAAGATAATTATTGCTTTTATCCTCCAGTAGTGAATCTTCTATAATTGTACCTGGAGTTACAACTCGCACTACATCACGTTTTACTATGGATTTATAGCCCCTCTTTTTTGCTTCATCAGCAGTTTCTAATTGGTCACAGATTGCTACTTTGAATCCTAAATCTACTAGCTTGTGTAGGTAAGATTCACTACTGTGTGCTGGCACTCCACACATTGGTATTTCTTGCCCATTGGAATTGCCTCTCTTGGTTAGCACTATATTCAGCAATTTCGCAGCTTTAATAGCATCATCGAAAAACAACTCATAAAAATCTCCTAGCCTATAAAATAGCAGATGATCCTTGTATTGAGCTTTCAGGTTCAAATACTGCTCCATCACAGGGGTGTTTTTTTCTTTTACGAAGCTCATAATGTTTTTTAATATATTGTATTGATAAACGTTATTATAGATTATATTGCACATGTGAATAACATAAATTTTAAATAGGTGTATAGAGGGGAAAATTTAAAACAATTAAATTTCTTGGATCCAAGTAGTCAGGACACTTGGATGATATAAAGAGTAGGAGTATTCGATGACAAAAAAGCAAAAAATGCAATTGTCATTCCAGCGCGTGACGCTGGAATCCAGAATGTCCTAATTACAAAGTTTATTATTTAGTTTGAAAAATACTATAGCTTTTTCTGTAGCTAAGCTGACCTAGATTTACCAACAATTTGAAAAACCGTCATTCCGCTACTAGTTAGCGGAATCTATACCGCGCATAGCTGTACGAACATTCATTTTTGAAGGTAAATTGCACAGCAAATGGTGTCATTCCAGTGCTTGACACTGGAATCCAGCTTCTATGCAACCTCATCAAAAACATTCATTTAGTGTAAGATCAGCT
>NZ_LYUY01000121.1:0-3160 GCF_001675785.1 Wolbachia endosymbiont of Nomada ferruginata | reverse complement strand
TATTTTTTCCTCATCTCTTACCTCAATATTCTTTCTTTATATACTACGTATTCCTTGGTTTGTGGACAACCTCTAAGCAGGATTTCTTAACATCTTCCAGATAGTACTTCTTTTCCAACGTTCCTTTCCTGTTTGTGTTATTACCGATATCTCGCTAAGTCTACGTATAACTTCATTGATGCTTATTCTTTCTTGACCAACCCAATTAAATATTTTGCGTACTACATTTGCCTCTTCTTCATTAATCTCAAACTGAGCACTTCCTTCACCTACATGTTTTGCTATGTAGCGATAACCATAAGGTGCATTACTCATTACACTGATACGGCCAGTTTTAGCTGCATGAAGTTTTCCTCTGCGATTACGTTCCATAATCTTTGCACGTTCATACTCTGCTACTAATCCTTGAATTCCTAAAAACATATTAGATTCTGGGTTATCCTCAAATTTATGATTTAAGAAAACAACCTCTGAACCTGCTTTTCTAAACTCTTCGAGTAAGAGCGCTTGGTATGCAGATTTGCGTGATAACCGATCAGGTGAATGAATATATATCTTATCAATCTTACCTTCTGCTACTCTATCACGTAAACTCTCTAAGCCAGGACGTTCTAAATTTGATCCACTATAACCATTATCGACAAACTTATGCTCATCTAATAACTCATGTCCATCACTACCAATGCGACGCTCCAATTCTACAATCTGACTCTCTATTGTATTCTCCTGTGCCTGTTGTCTTGATGAAACTCTTGCATACAAGCTTACCGTTGTCATTTTCTTCTACCTCCTTTGTTTTACATTTCAATAATTGTTCATAAGCATTTGCCAAATATGTACCCGCCAACCTGTGAGGTTCATAACGGCAATTAATAGTTAATTCCCCTTTTTGCATGTTTTTCTTCCTGTGAATTTTTTTATAGGTTAGGAGACTTCTATTAAACTAAACCAATGCACACCTTATGTTCCATTTAAGAAAGCTATCTAGTTTACACAAATTCTCCCTAATTAAATATACAAGATTTGAAAAAATTATGTCCAAAAAATCTTTGCTTGAATTGTCATATTATGTATAATATAGCTTATTTAATATGGTATGAATGTTCATCCAAGTTACGAATTCTGGGAAAGTGATTTAGAAGTTCCGGTCAACCTTTTACTAGAACGTTTTCAGGATTATAATATACGTCAATCTTGGTTAGATTCCCTTTCTGGTAAACAACTGAGCATCATTTTTCAGCATTGCTTTAAAAATCATTTAAATGGACAACTTTTTCAGGACGGAGATTATGACGATAGATCCACTCAACAAAAACGTAAGATACTTACCAGTTACTCTGACTCTCTTTTTAACTATTATCTCATTAGCTACTTTGATCGTACAAAGCTTGAGGCTACAGTCAGTGAAGTAGCAAGATTTGCCCTTACTCAAGAGTTAATGAGATCATACCTGATAAAAAATAACACTAAGTATGATAAAAGATCCTTATTGTTTTTACTATTTCACATAAATTGCAAACTTCTAAAATTTGTCTATCACTTTGATAAAGTACAAAAGAAAGGTTTCGTATCATTTGCTCTACAGAAATCACCAAGACAAATAAATACTTCATTTAAGGAATTTATGTCACAAGAAGCCGTAGAGCAGATACTTAAGGATGATGACCAGTTGCAGGGTTTTTTCCATCATCAAGATCGAATATATATGTTTGTACGTCGAGGAAGTGACATGGATTTACTGCTTAATTCAAACAAAGTTGTTCATGGTCATAAACCTGAGTGGATGATTTTAGATTTTTCGCTTGATGGTACAAAGGTTAATCTCTGTGCTAAAAATACTAATAAAGCTGTGGAAATAGCAAATAGTATTGTAAGTGGTTATTTTAACTGCGAATGTACTTTTGTAAATATACAGGATAAGAACTTTCCACTACAAGTGCATAAATTTCTTCAAGCATGTATAGAGGGTTCTGACCCTAATATTTGTATATTTGAGTTAAATTTTAAGTCAGATTATTTCAAAAATAGTAATACATATCTTACTTTGAGTGTAAAGCCGTATGATCCTATTGCACCAGAGTTACATATTTTAAAGTCATCTATTGGCAATATACTACAATCTATTCAATCAGCTAAAGTAATGTTCCAAAACAAAAAGGTAACATTTTCTTTCAAAATAAGTGGGGAAGTTTATTATTCAGAGCATCCACTCAATAAAAAGGAAAGAGAGGAACTGAAGAAACATATAGAACAATCTTATGGTCTTAAAATCCTTTCACGAGCAAATTGCTGATCTTTTAAGTTTAAATAGTTCTTGGGTTAATCTAAGTCAAAATCACATTAAAGCAGCAAGATACTTATTTGATCTTGGATTAATAAAAATGCAAGAAAGGTACTATATTGTTTGTTCTCGTGAAGAAGATCATCTTGATTGGCCAAATGTAATTGATCCAAATTGTAGCAATGAGATTTTCATTGATCCAGACTTTGATGAAGCATGTGATGACGCTATTTGTGAAAACTGTTCTCGTCATATTCTGCCTAATACTTATCAAAAACAGAGATTTCATCTCTTATCCATATACTTAAATACAGAAAAGATCATAGACTGGCTTGAAACAAAGTTGAATGATTCAAGACTTATGTGGGAAAAAGTGAAAAAAGGAGTTTATTATATTTGTAATCAAGGTCGTATTGTAAATCTAATAATCCTTGATTTTTGTACTGATGCAATATTTTTAACCATAGATAAACTTAGAGTCCATCCGACAGTTCTCATCACCCTAAAAAAAGATATACCGAATCTATTATTGAGCCTATATATAGTGCCAATGGTAGAACTGTTTTGTCAGCTTAAGACTTTAACTGAGATATTCCAAGAGGCAGCTAAAAGAGGAGTACCAAAGGTAGTAGAAAATACTTCTTTGCAAGTTTTACCAGCTTCATATATTTCGCTTAAACGTGTTGAACCAATTGTACCAACAAAGCTTTTGGAGTTACAGGTAGTTAAAGGTATGGTATATGTTAATAGCGTTGAAGTTATAAATAAAAAAGCTGTATCATGTCTTAATATTTTTCGAATATTGTTCAGAGGTTGTCCGGAAACAAGTAAATTCAAGCATATTCCCTCTTTAACATAACCCTACTCATAGCTAGGTAT
>NZ_LYUY01000120.1:0-3294 GCF_001675785.1 Wolbachia endosymbiont of Nomada ferruginata | reverse complement strand
TTTGGGTAATTTAATGGTAAAAATTTTAGAGAGAAATTTTATACACAATCTCTGACATTTTTCCTTAAGTTGACGCCATTGTCTGTTCAGCTAAGCGGTGTGAGAGACAATATAGCTAAACTGACTTAGATTTACCGACAATTTGAAAAACCGTCATCCCGCTACGTGTTAGCGCCGCGGCGGTATGACGTAGGGAGATCTCTACTGCTATTCCACGTCAAGAACAACCATAAGTTCATTAGGGTTCACATAACCTAAAGCATTTTTTGCTTGCTCATCAAGCAGATCTAAATCTAAGCTTTTTTCATATAAGCCAAATACTTTGTTGTCCAACTTTTCCTTTTCAGAAGAGACATCCTTTAGCAAAAGTTTATTGTACTCAATTTCTTTTTTTAAATCGATTAACGTCAATAAGCCACGTTTACCTGTAATTGTGCTAATGCTGAAATATAATGTAAGGGAAGAAATGAGTAAGGCTGCGCTTAAACACAGTAACTTTTGCTTCTTTTTAGATATAAGCACCGTACTTTCACATATAAAAAATATATAACATGAAAAGGTGAACAAAAAGCTAAGAACCTTGACGCGCTTTACACCTTGGCTTTACCTTATTTATAATGTAAATCTTACCACCCCTTTTCACAACTTTACAATTTTTATCTCTGTTACGATGAGATTTTAGCGACCCTTTGACTTTCATATCTATAGTAAGAATTAAATTACTTTACATTATAATCACTTATCAAGAGTTAGTCAATTGATAACATTTTATTAAAATACTGTATAATTGTTGCTGATACTTCTTCGATTGACTTTTGCGTGACATCAATAATTGGCCAGTTATTCTGCTTAAATAGTTCCTCTGCTTCTTTAATTTCCTTTTCTACTTTCTCAGGGTTAGCATATATATTGTTATCTTCGTTGTTAATTGAAGTAAGTCTATTTTTGCGTATTTCTATTAGCCTACTTACGTCTATTGTTACCCCTATCGTTAGTTTATTTTTTAATTTTGCCAAGTCAACATAAAAGGGTACTCCACTAACAAAAGGAATATTTGCAACTTTATAGCCTCGGTAAGCTAAATACGTACTGGTGGGAGATTTTGATGTACGTGAAACTCCAACCAAAATTATATCTGCTTTATCAATATCTTGAATATTTTGTCCATCATCATGATTAATAGTGTAGTTTATTGCCTCAATGCGCTGAAAATATTCGTTATTTATCTCAGTATGCAAGTCAAGCTTTTCGTCTTTTTCAATTTCAAGATAGGACGAAATTTCTCTAATAATATGTGATAATATTGCTCTATAGGGAATTTTCAACTTTATACAGTTATCTTTTAAATATTTTCTTAGCTCATCATCAGTAATAGTGCATATAACAAAATTATGCTCATCACTTTTCCTATTAATTTCCTCCAGAATTTTGTCAATCTGCTCCTCTTTTTTCACAAAAGACCAAACATATTCGATCGTTTCTATAGAACGAAAGTGTTTCAGAGCTGATTTTGCAACTGATATAACAGTTTCACCACTTGAATCTGATACTAAGTGTAGATTAAGCTTTTTAATGGTCATGTTTTATATAGTGTTATACTAAAAATAATGGCTAGCAATCTGCTACTGAAATTATGCTAATTTGTTGACCTACGTAAATATAGAAAAACTATCCTGTTGATAAAACTCAAACTAATTGGTAAATTCTTAACACAATTATTCTCAAAACGAATGTTTTTATTAAAGCCTACAAATTTCTCTTATTTTTCTAAGAAAGCTCTACCTTGGCTTGGGGTTATTTGTTTCGCATGTTTTTTAATTGGAATGTCTTTGGCGTTATTCTTCTCTCCAGAAGATTATAAACAAGGAGAAATTGTACGAATCATGTACATTCATGTGCCTTCTGCATGGCTTGCTCTTGGAATATATGGATTAATTGCATCACTCAGTTTCATTTCATTGGTATGGAACAATAGCATTGCTAGTGTCTTGGCACATGCTGCTGCTCCTGCAGGGACAGTCTTTTCGGCAATATGTTTAATCACAGGCAGCATCTGGGGAAAAGGAACCTGGGGCACTTGGTGGGTATGGGATGCAAGACTTACTTCAATGCTGATTTTACTTTTCCTATATGTTGGCTACCTTTCATTGTGGAGCGCTTTTGATAATGAAGCGAGGGCAGAAAAATCAGCAGCAGTATTTGCCATCTTTAGTGCTATAAATATTCCTATAGTAAAATTTTCCGTGAATTTATGGTCCACTCTCCATCAGCCAGCAAGCATTTTGAGAAAAGGTGGAATAGCAATAGAAAGTTCCCTGCTGTTGCCACTGGTTGCAATGTTTATGTTTTGTGCCACATTTTTTTTAGTAGTGTGGATACTGTATTCACTTTACTTAATTAATTTATATAAGATAAAGAGAGAAATCAGTATGCGGTATTAGGCCGAGAGATGAAAATAGAACACACCACATCACCAAGTAGCAAAGACATTGAATTCCTACTCAAAAAGATTAATGAAGAAACCGTTGATAAAGGACCCATTTGCTTTTTTTATTCGCGATGATACTGAACAAATTATTGCAGGTTGTAGCGGTTTTGTTATCTATGGTTCAATTTACACTGACTTGCTTTGCTGATTATAGAAGAAAAGGTATGGGAAAGCAGCTAATGGAAGAAGTTCATGATTATGGTCGTGAGATGCACTGTAAAATAGCAACCGTTGCAACCATGAATTTTCAAAAAGCGAAAGTATTTTATGAAAAGCTTGGGTATAAGTGTGATCTTGTACGTCCAGGGTATGTTAACATGTATATTTTTGAAGAAAGTGTTGTGAGATGCACTGTAAAATAGCAACCGTTGTAACCATGAACTCTAAAATATTTAAAGAGCCTACTAGTATCTTTAAGGTAGATGTTCATGTGATTCCACAGATAATTTCTGTTTTTTGATTCTATCTGTCCATTTATCATTTTCTATATCTTGTTTGTTGGTTGCTTTTTTTTCTTGTTCAACAATTGCCTTATCTATCTCCTTATGAATTGCATCAATTGCATTAATCGCACCTCCTTTTTTGTATACTTCGCTTTTCCCTTCAATAATTAACTTAATAAAAGTATTTACAACAGACTGCACTTGATTATGATTAACCTGACCTTTTATCAAAGAAGGTAAAGAGCCTAATTCCATCAATACTTCTGGTGCTGTTTTATCTTGAGAGGTTGTCCGGAAACAAGTAAATTCAAGCATATTCCCTCTTTAACATAACCCTACTCATAGCTAGGTATATGAAATTCT
>NZ_LYUY01000119.1:0-3400 GCF_001675785.1 Wolbachia endosymbiont of Nomada ferruginata | reverse complement strand
AATTAAGTTGCATAGAACCAGTGTCTGGGCACTGGCCCACTGGTGGGAATTGCTCCCAAACTACAACGTTCGTACAGCTATGTGCTTGACACTGGGATGACATCATAGGGGCACTGGCCTACTTAACCGTCATACCGTCGCGGTATCTCAGCCGCTAACAAGTAGCGGAATGACGATTTATCAAACGCTGCCTAATTTTCCGTAACAGTTGAAAAAATCAATAGAAAATCAATATATCACTATAAATTCACGTATTTTGAGGCTATAATGATTAATACGCTGTATGGTATAATATGGACGATTTTATCAGAGTTAAGGGCGCAAGGGAACATAATCTGCAAGGTGTAGACGTCAATATACCGAAAAATAAGCTAGTTGTTATAACTGGGCTAAGTGGTTCTGGCAAGTCTAGCCTCGCATTTGATACGATTTATGCAGAAGGCCAACGCCGGTACGTTGAAAGCCTGTCAGCTTACGCGCGTCAATTTCTCAACATTCAGGATAAACCAGATGTTGAGTCGATTACAGGTCTCTCTCCTGCAATATCTATCAACCAGAAATCGATCTCAAAAAATCCAAGGTCAACAGTTGGAACTGTTACCGAAATTTACGATTACTTGCGCTTAGTATATGCACGAATAGGAGTTCCTTATTCACCTGCAACTGGATTACCAATAACAAAACAAACGGTGTCTCAAATTGTAGATACTATAATTGCGTTACCTTTAGAAACTAAGATATATATACTTGCCCCTGTTGTGCGTGGTAGAAAGGGAGAACATCTTAAAGAGATATTGGAAATTAAAAGACAAGGTTACGTAAGGTTCAAAATAGATGGTGAAGTGTACAATGTAGATGACTTGCCTAAACTCGATAAGAACAAGAAACACGACGTTTTTGTGGTTGCAGATAGAATATCAATATTGGGCGATATAGGAAATCGACTGCCAAGTAGTATAGAATCCGCACTAAAACTTGGTAATGGTCTAATGTATGTAGAAATAGTAAACCTACCTGACAACCATAATTCCGAGTATAAAAATGGTCAAATTCTGACTTTTTCAGAGAATTTTGCATGCCCCGAGTCTGGTTTCACTCTTGAGGAAATAGAACCAAGATTATTTTCTTTTAACAGCCCTTACGGTGCATGTGGTTCGTGTAATGGGCTTGGTAAAAAACTAAGTGTTGATATAAAGCTAATAGTACCGGATGAAACTCTTTCAATATCTGAGGGTGCTTTAAAGCCAGTGGGATCAATGTTCCGTCAAGTGCACACAGGTTATGGATTTCTAAAAAGTGCAATTCTATCACTGGCTGAAAACTACAAATTTAACCTTGATATTCCGTGGAAGAACATAGATCAAGAAGTAAAAGATATGATACTCTTTGGCTCTAATAAATTTCAAGGTTTGATCAGTATCTTGGAGAACCAGATGGATTATGATGAAACACTTGTTGAGCGATATTGCTCTGTCACTCACTGCAGAGAATGTACTGGCTATAGATTGAAAAAAGAAGCGCTTACAGTAAAAATTGATAGCAAACATATAGGTGAAATATCTAGGCTCAGCATCGATGAATCCCTTAAGTGGTTTGAAAATTTGCCAGACAAGCTCACAGAACAACAGAAGCAAATCTCAAGTAAAATATTAAATGAAATAATCAAGAGGCTAGCATTTTTAAAGAATGTAGGGTTGAATTACCTAACGCTT
This sequence comes from Wolbachia endosymbiont of Nomada ferruginata, assembly GCF_001675785.1. Classification (NCBI taxonomy): domain Bacteria; kingdom Pseudomonadati; phylum Pseudomonadota; class Alphaproteobacteria; order Rickettsiales; family Anaplasmataceae; genus Wolbachia; species Wolbachia endosymbiont of Nomada ferruginata. The sequence goes on along the minus strand of NZ_LYUY01000119.1, from coordinate 1,688 downwards.
GATCGAGAATCTAGCACTCTCTCTGGCGGTGAGAGTCAGAGGATCAGACTTGCTTCACAAATTGGCTCTGGTTTAACAGGAGTGCTGTATGTGCTTGATGAACCCTCGATAGGCCTTCATCAATGCGATAATGATCGGTTAATTGCTACACTGAAAAACTTGAGAGACATGGGTAACACTGTAATCGTTGTTGAGCATGATGAAGATACAATAATGGCTGCTGATTATGCGATTGATATTGGTCCTGGAGCTGGCGTAAATGGTGGAAAAGTTGTTGCAGAAGGAACACCAGACCAGGTGCAAAGAAATTCAGAGAGCATAACAGGGCAATATTTGAGTGGAGAGAAAAAAATTTTAATTCCAAGGAGAAGAAAGCAAGCAACTCAGTTCATAAAAGTAATAAATGCATGTGAAAATAACTTAAAAAATGTGAACGTTAAATTTCCTATAGGGAATCTTATTTGTGTTACTGGAATATCAGGAGGGGGAAAATCAAGTTTAGTCATAGAAACGTTATATAAATATTCAGCACATAAGATACATCATTCGTCTGCAAGGTATGGTCAGTGTGATAGAATAGAAGGCCTTGAATATATAGATAAAGTTATAGAAGTCGATCAGTCGCCAATTGGTAGAACTCCTGCGTCAAATCCAGCAACATATGTCGGTATGTTTACTCATATAAGAAATTGGTTTGCAGGTCTTTCGGAGTCAAAAGCAAGGGGATATAATATAGGCCGGTTTTCATTTAATACCAGAGGGGGAAGGTGTGAGGCTTGTAAAGGTGATGGGCACTTAAAGATAGAGATGCATTTTCTACCGGACGTTTATGTGAAGTGTGAGCAGTGTAAAGGGCGAAGGTATAATCGGGAAACATTGGAAGTTACTTATAAAGAAAAATCAATCTCTGATGTGCTTGATATGACGATAGATCAAGCTTGTGGTTTTTTTGAAAACCTTCCAATGGTAAAAGAAAAGTTGATTTCTTTGCAGGAAGTGGGGCTTGGCTATATAAAACTCGGACAGTCGTCAACAACGTTGTCTGGGGGTGAAGCACAACGAATAAAGCTGTCCAAGGAGCTATCAAAACGATTTACCGGAAGAACATTGTATATTCTTGATGAGCCAACAACTGGATTACACTTTGAAGATATAAATAACTTACTAAAAATACTCCATAGATTAGTCGATCTGGGAAACACTGTTATAGTTATCGAGCACAATTTGCACGTTATAAAAACTGCAGATTATATAATAGACATCGGACCAGAGGGCGGAATAAAAGGCGGAGAAGTGATTGCTACTGGAACTCCAGAAGAAGTGGTAAAAATTCCAGAAAGTGTTACAGGCAGGTATCTTAAAACGTATTTATTATAAACTATTTCTTAATTATATTAGGCTAGGTTGCATATTTATGATTTGGAGATAAGAATGTCAGTATATCGATACTTTAGAAGGTACGTTGAATATGGAGTTGTACCTGCTAAGAAAGCAGAAGATAACACACTAGTTCCAGAAAATAGTTTCTATAAATCTGTACGTTACGTTGATAATGTGCTAGGACCTGTGAAAGATGTAATTTGTGGAGTTGAGAGTAAAGGCGATTATAAGAGGTTGTCCACAAACCAGTAAATCAAGCATATTCCCTACTTAACATAACTTTACTCATAGCCAGATATATGAAACTT
>NZ_LYUY01000118.1:0-3406 GCF_001675785.1 Wolbachia endosymbiont of Nomada ferruginata | reverse complement strand
GTAGTAAAAGGATACACTAAACAAGAGTGGCAAAAGGTAAGAGAAAGAAATGAAGTACTAGATTGCCGAATTTACGCAAGAGCAGCATCGATAGCACTGGGAATAGACAGATGGCCAGAGAGTAAATGGAATAGTTTAAGTGAAAAACCAGAAAGTAAAAAATCAAAGAAAATAGTGAAAAGTAAATGGATCAGCAAGTAGTAAATGTATAACGAAGATTATTTAATTCAAGTCGAAGAAGCGATAAAGAAGCTGCAAAGCGGAGAAAGAGTTGTCTCAATTGCATATGGTGACCATGTTGTGCGGTACGGAGAAGTTCAAATAAATGATTTATTGAATTTAAGACAACGAATTAAGGCTGAGTTAAAAGTTGCAGGCATGAGGCCAAAGAGGAAAATTGTTTTTTCAACGAGTAAAGGAATTTTATAAATGCTGCTAAAAACCTTCAAGCAATTATTTAACAAACCAAAGATAAAAAGCTCAGCGTGGGATGCAGCAGGCTCAGGAAGAAGATTTTTTCACTTTCAACCAGAGTTAGGAAGTATAAACAATTTGCTGTCTCAAAGCCTTGAGCACTTGCGTAGCCGCTCTCGTGATATGGTGAGAAAAAATCCATATGCAGCAAATATTATTGATACAATAGTAAGTAACTCTATTGGAACAGGAATAAAGCCGCAATCAAAAGCAAAGAATGCAGAATTTCGAAAGAAAGTACAAGAATTATGGCTGAAATGGACAGATGAAGCAGACAGTAGCGGAGTAAGTGATTTTTATGGGTTACAAGCTCTAGTATGCAGAAGTATGATAGAAGGTGGAGAGTGTTTTGTACGCCTCCGACATCGTAAACTCGAAGATGGATTTTCTGTACCATTGCAACTTCAAGTATTGGAATCAGAACATTTAGATAACAAGAGCAATCAAACACTAGCCAATAGTAATGTAATAAGAAACGGGATTGAGTTCAATAGACTTGGGCAAAGAGAAGCATATTACCTATTTAAAGAACACCCTGGTGAAGGTTCGTTTGGCGAATCAGTGAGAGTGCCAGCAAATGATGTTTTACATATCTATAGACCATTAAGACCTGGGCAAATCAGAGGGGAGCCATGGCTTTCGAGTATACTTCTGAAACTTTATGAGCTTGATCAATACGATGATGCAGAATTAGTGAGAAAAAAGACAGCAGCAATGTTTGCGGGATTTATTACAAGACTTGATCCTGAAGCAAATATTTTAGGTGAGGCGCAAGCAAATGAGCAAGGAGTAGCACTATCTGGCCTGGAACCTGGAACAATGCAGCTTTTAGACCCAGGAGAGGACATAAAATTTTCAGAGCCATCAGATGTTGGAGGAAGTTATGAAGCATTCATGAGACAGCAACTGAGGGCAATAGCAATAGGTACAGGAATAACATATGAGCAGCTAACAGGAGATTTAACAGGTGTTAATTATTCATCCATTCGAGCAGGGCTGATAGAGTTTCGCAGAAGGTGTGCAATGTTACAGCATAACGTGATAGTGTTCCAGTTTTGTAGACCTATTTGGAATAGATGGCTAGAATTAGCAGTACTTTCTGGAGAATTGAGTATAGATGAAAAAGTAGTAAAAGCAGCGAAAGAAGAAGTAAAATGGATACCACAGGGATTTGATTGGGTGGATCCTTTAAAAGACCAGCAAGCACAACAAATGGCAGTAAGAAATGGATTTAAGAGTCGAGCAGAGGTAGTATCAGAAATGGGTTACGATGTAGAAGAAATTGACCAAGAAATAGCAGAAGATCAAAAGCGAGCTAATTCTTTTGGACTTTGTTTCGATTCTGATGTTAATCATAAAGTAGAATAAGTGGAGGAAGTGGTGTGGATAAATAAACCAGTAATGGTAGAGAGAAGAAGCTTTGAACTACTATCGTTATATAACAGCAAACAACCTATCTTTAAGAACTTAAAGCATTTTCATATAAACCCAAAAGGAATAGCAATAATACGTATTTATGGAGTTTTGACTAAAAAAACAGAAGCTTTTGATCATATTTTAGATATGACTTCGTATGAAAATATTCATGAAGAGATAGAGAGCGCTTTAGAAGATAAAAGCATAGAGACGATTCTACTTGACATAGACAGTCCAGGAGGGGAAGTAAACGGTGTCTTTGACCTAGCTGATTTTATTTATGAATCAAGAACAAAAAAGAGAATTATTGCAATAGCAAATGATGATGCATATTCTGCTGCGTACGCTATAGCCTCTAGCGCTGAAAAGGTATTTGTGAGTAGAACTTCAGGAGTAGGAAGTATTGGAGTAATAGCAAGTCACATAGATCAAAGTAGGTTTGATGAAAAGCAAGGTATTAAGTACACCACAATCTTTGCTGGTAGTCGAAAGAATGATTTAAACCCACATGAGCCAATGACGTCTGAAAGTCTGGAAAGCTTACAAAAAGAAGTAGACCGACTATATGAAATGTTTGTGCAGCTAATAGCACGTAATCGAAACCTTTCTATAGAAGCAATCAAATCAACGGAAGCAGGGCTATATTTTGGGGAGAAAGCAGTAGAAATAGGTGTTGCAGATGGAGTTACAACATTTTTTGAATTTATCAACAATCATAAAAGTAGGAGTGTTAGTATGACAACTATTGAGGAAGGCTACGAGAACTGTCGTAGAGAAATTTTAGAGATAATAAGATTATGTAATATATCAAAGATGCCGGAAAAGATAGGAGAATTTATAGAGCAAAGCGTAAGTGTTGAGCAAGCCAGGGAAGTGTTAATGGAACTACTAGTAGAGCGAACAACAAAAGATAAAATTTTCAGCACTTTACCACAAAATTCATCAGAAGATTTGATGATACAAGTAGCTAAAGCTAGAGCACAATCAAGTATTTAAAGTATTTTTATAACCGCCGGGTACAACAACTACAAACATGGCGGTAAACTAAAGGGAAAAAAAGGAGAAAAGAAAATATGACATGTATAACTGAACAAAATAATCTGGGTGACTTATTAAAGTATGAGGCATCAAGTCTATATTCAAGAGATCAAATAACAGTAGCAAAAGGTCAAAATATTAAGCTTGGTGCAGTAGTTGCCAAAAAGACGGAAGATGGTTTTATTAGAGTACTTAATCCCGCTGGAACAGATGGCACACAAACAGCGATGGGTGTAATAGTAAGTGATGTAAATGCAATAGAAAATACTAGAGCGGTAATTATTACTCGTGTCGCAATGTTAGCAGATCATGCAGTTGTGTGGCCAGCAAATATCACTGAAGAACAGAAAGCTGCAGCAATAAAGCAACTTGAAGGACGAGGGATCATCATCTGCAAGGGAGCTTAAAAAAACTATTAAAAACACAAAAGGGGGAAAGTAAAAAATGCAAAATCCATTTACAAATACAGCATTTAGCA
>NZ_LYUY01000117.1:0-3467 GCF_001675785.1 Wolbachia endosymbiont of Nomada ferruginata | reverse complement strand
GGTTATTATCCGCTTTAAAATATTGGCGTTTTTTATGTTTTAAACGCTTGACAAGCGAGATTCAGCCGCTTTTAATTGCAACTAACTTACGCTGCAAATGTTTAAGAAATTTACTAAGCAGAAAAAAAGACAAAGAATCCCCGAGTTAGCTAGTCTTTTACTATCTCTGTCGAGTATTGGCATTTTTTGATGTCTTGTAACGCTTTATAAGCGCGTTCAGCTTATTTAGATAAAAATCTAGATGTAGATGAAGTTTTGTAAAGACATACAGTATCTATATACTGCAAAAAATTAAACATAAGACGCCGATACATTAAGTAATCCTTACCTTTTAATCTGCAGATTGGCGAAAGCAAATACAATAGCTTCAATTTTATGATAAGGGGGCTGGCGGAGTTTGTCAAGGAAGTTTTTTCGTTTCTAACGATTGTTAACATGCTGCAAAAAACTATGCAAGAGGTCTACCACTTTATTAGGTATTTGTGCAGTTATTGGTGTTATCAAGATACTCCCTAATCTTCTTCAAATCCTCCCAGGCTAAACGTTTTTGCATTGGCTGACGCAGTAGGTAAGCTGGGTGAAATATAGCGGCTGTGGTGATTGAATTGGACAAATATTGGTTAGTGTACGTATGAAATCTACCACGCAAATTCGATATAGTTTTTGTGCTGTCAAGAAGGCTATAACACGCAATTCCACCAACTAAAACCAAAATCTGTGGTGAAACTAGTGCAATATGCTTCTCAACAAATGGTCTGCACATATCAAGCTCTAGGTCGGTTGGCTTTCTATTGCCAGGTGGACGCCAAAATACAGTATTGCTTATGTATACCTTAGTGCGATCAAGATTGATTGCATTTAACATTTTATCGAGCAACATTCCACTTGCACCACAAAATGGTATGCCTTGAAGGTCTTCATTTGCCCCTGGAGCTTCACCAACGAGCATAATTTTTGCATTTGGATTACCATCGGAAAAGACAGTATTAGTTGCAGTTTTTTTTATTTCACAACCTTCAAATAATTCAACTGCACTTCTTAATTCATCCACACTACTACATTTACTTGCAAGTTTCCTTGCTTCAATTATCCAGTCACTTGGAAACATGGATTGCTGCTCTTTTTTCTCGACTTCGATTTGGACGGCAGGAGGCTGCACAAGCTTGCTATCTGTCTCCTCTTCTACTTTCTTTTCCTCTTCACCTTCTGTTAGTGTGCAATCAACGCCCACTTCATGGTAAAACTTTAATAATTCTAGGTCTTCATTGCTCATGATACTTTTTAACCTTTTGTGCTTTTTTCATGGCCATATCATACTTTAATTTAGATAAATGTCTAATATATAATATGCCGTTTAAGTGATCTAATTCATGCTGAATACACCTTGCAAGCCAACCACTAGCTTTTAGTGTTTGTTCTTCATTATCTAAGTCTTTATATTTCACAGTTAGATACTTTGGACGCTTAATTTCATGACTTTGCTCTGGAATTGAAAGGCATCCTTCCTTGAGAATTACTTGTTCATCAGATAATTCTGTAATCTCAGGATTAATCATGTAAAATTTGCCAGTCGATTCATACCCTACTGGCTCATTTTCAATTATTTCTAGCTGAATGTCCATAACAAAAACTCTCTTCAGCACCCCAACTTGCACTGCAGCAAGGCCAAGACCTTCTGCATCATACATAGTTTCGAACATGTCGTTTACTAATTCTTTAATTTTATCGTTTATATCTGTTACTTCACTGGCACGTGTGATTAGTCTTTCATCAGGGGCAATTACAATTGGTAATATGGACATAAAAATTATAATTTTATGTTTTGCTTTTCCTTTTGTCCAGAATTTAGTGTATATTAAAATGTTGCTATATCTATAATAGAAATATAAATTATTAAAGAAAGCTACAATTTAAATGAAATTGCGTAATAAGGTTAACTAATGTACTCTGCAGTAATAGCAAAACCAAAGAGAAATGTTTTTGCTGTTTTAGACATAGGTACAACAAAGATTATTTGTCTAATTGTTAAGATAAATGGCAACTTCAGCTATAAAGTAACAGGAACGGGTTATAAGATTGCAGAAGGTGTAAACGGTGGGTCGATAACTAATGTAAAACACGCAAATTACTCCATCTCATCAACTATAGGTTTAGCTGAGCAAGTATCAGAAGAAACCATAGATCAGATATATGTAAACATTGCTGGATGTGGCATCTCATCTTTCAATGTACATAATGAAATTATTGCAGCTAACCATGAGATTTCTGAGCGTGATATAAGACGTGTAGTTTTTCAAACATTTGAGAAATATATTGAAGACAATGTTATCATTCACAATATACCACTAAAATATCACTTGGATGACATGACTGACATAAAAGAAGTTGGTGGATTGTACGGAAAAAGACTATCTGCTGATGTTAATGTTGTCACTGCTTCGCGTCCAGCGCTTACCAATATTGAAAACTGTATTACCAATAATGGTGGATTAAATATGGCGGGTTGTATTGCTTCTGCATATTCTACAGGTCTTGCGTGTCTCAGTGGAGATGAAAAAGAGCTCGGGACTGCTATTGTTGATATAGGCGGTGGATGCACTGCAATTGGAATTTTCAAAAGAGGGAAACTTGTGTATGCAAGCAGCGTTCCAATTGGTGGTGTTCATATCACTCGAGATATTGCTTACGGGCTATGCACAAGCATAGAACGTGCAGAGTATATAAAAATACTGTATGGTAGCACTATCGTAACTTCAATAGATGAGAATGAGTACATTACAATGCAAAACAATGAAAATGATGAACCTACTCAAGTATTCAAATCTGAGCTTATTAACATCATAAGACCAAGAGTTGAAGAAATACTTGAAATGGTAAGAGAGCAATTTCAAGAGCAGAAAGATCCAATTAATAAAGTAGTGATCACAGGTGGAACTAGTCAACTCACAAGCATGAAGGAAATTGCAGGCTATATATTCAATAAACAAGTTCGAATTGGGTCCCCTGAGTCTCTCAGTGGCCTTGATGGCGAATATGATAAAAATCCTGTATTTTCTGCTGCTATAGGTTCTATAAAGCTAATAGTTGACACTTTTTATAAAAATAACTCTGGTATGTTAGGACAAGATGGTAAAATGAGTAAGTTGTACCATTGGGTTAAGTCAAAAGTTACAGTTTAATTTTACTGAATGAAATTCTTATATCTATCAAAGGAAACATTATGAATAAAAAACATTGTTTCAAAATTAATAAACTTGTTCGTGATCATACAACTGAAATTACACGTTCCCACGGAATTATTGTTTATGAGAGGGTGATGGAAAAAGATGAATACATTGAATGTCTCAAAGATAAACTTTTAGAAGAAGCAAAGGAGGTTATTGCCTCTTGTATCTTGTCAAAAGCATCTAATGTTTTAAGCTTATGCATTAGATGGAGAAGGGAAGAACTTTGTAAATTGCCCTAGA
>NZ_LYUY01000210.1:0-329 GCF_001675785.1 Wolbachia endosymbiont of Nomada ferruginata | reverse complement strand
GCAATCTGTGCAGGTTAATGACAAAAAACTTAGGGTATTTGGCGTCTCATGTTTAATTTTTCGCACTACGTGCATCGCATGTCTTTAAAAATTTCTGGGTTTTTACCTATATAAGCCGAAACGCGCTTACAAAGCGTTTAAGACAGCAAAAAACGTCAAATTGACAAGGGAGAATTTGAATGCTAGCTACTACGGGGTTTCTTTGCCTTTTTTCCTGCTTAGTAAATTTCTTAAACACTTGCGGTGTAGGTTAGTTGCAAGTTAAAAGCAGCTAAATCGCTCTTAATCAAGCGTTTTAGAATAAAAAAAACGCCGATATTTTAGTACAT
>NZ_LYUY01000116.1:0-3540 GCF_001675785.1 Wolbachia endosymbiont of Nomada ferruginata | reverse complement strand
ATGTTTAAGAAATTTACCAAGCAGAAAAAAAGGCAAAAGATATCCCGTATTAGCTAGTTGTCACTCTCTAATCCTGCAAATTGGCGTACTATACTGTCTTAAACGCTTTATAAGCGCGTTTCAGCTTATATAGGTAAAAACCCAGAAATGTTGTGAAGACGTAAAGTGTGCATAGTGCAAAAAATTAAAAATAAGACGCCAATTACGTAATACTGTTGTCATTTAATCTGCACAGATTGAAGATAAATGAATACCTTCAGTACCATGATAATGGGGCTGGCGAAGGGTGTCAAGTAAGTTTTTTCGTTTCTACTGAATGACAGTTGTGGCTTGGGAGGTAGTGCAAGAAGTCTACTGATGGCTTTCAAGGCAGTTGAGCTTAATTATTAGAGTAGTAATGTTTATTTTTATATTGACTATTGAGGTTTATTATTTTATAACTAAAAACTTAGTTATTTTAATGAGCTTGAGTTTATAACATATGCCTACGATAAATCAATTAATACGTAAGGGTAGATTAGGATTGACCCATAAGAAAAAGGTACCAGCTTTGGGAGAAAGCAACCCTCAAAGGAGAGGTGTTTGCACTAAGGTGTATACTACAACTCCTAGAAAGCCTAACTCAGCACTCCGTAAAGTAGCCAGAGTAAAAATTAGTGGGTATGGTGAAGTGACGGCTTATATACCTGGTGAAGGTCATAATTTACAAGAACACTCTGTTGTTTTGATACGTGGTGGGCGGGTTAAAGATTTGCCAGGTGTGCGTTATCACATAATAAGAGGTGCCCTTGATCTGCGTGGTGTGCAAAATCGAAAGAAAGCTCGTTCAAAATATGGTGTAAAGAAATCTGGTTAAAGTTTATGGCTCGTCGGAATAAAGCAAAAAAAAGAGAAATAAGTCCTGATTCGCGTTACGGCAGTGTTTTGCTGATGCGTTTCATTAATACAATCATGAAATGTGGTAAAAAATCTACTGCAGAAAAGATTATCTATGACGCTTTGTCTTTAGCTGAAAAGAAAATAGGCGAAGGTGGGTTATCAATTTTTGAGACAGCAGTAGGAAATGTTACTCCTTCTATAGAAGTGCGTTCTCGACGCATTGGTGGTGCAACTTATCAAGTACCTGTTGAAGTTCGACAAGATAGAGCGGTTTCTTTAGCGTTAAGGTGGATTGCTAAAGCAACTTCTGCTGCTCGAAAAAAGAGTGGAAAAACCACTGTTGATTGTTTGCAATCTGAAATATTGGATGCTTATAATAAACGCGGTGGTGCGTTTAAGATGTGCGAAGAAAAATATAAAATGGCTGAAGCTAATAAGGCATTTTCTCATCTTCGTTTTTAATGTTAGCTAATTAATTGTGATATGGAAATTGGAATATCTAAATACAGAAATATAGGGATAATGGCTCACATAGATGCTGGTAAGACTACCACAACAGAGCGTATTTTATTTTATACTGGTAAGCAAAATAGAATTGGTGAAGTGCACGATGGTGCAGCTTCTATGGATTGGATGGAGCAGGAAAAAGAGCGTGGTATTACAATCACATCTGCTGCAACAACATGTTTTTGGAATGATCATAGGGTCAATATAATAGACACTCCTGGTCACGTTGATTTCACTATTGAAGTTGAGAGATCTTTAAGGGTTTTGGATGGTGCAGTTGCTGTATTTGATGGAGTTGCTGGAGTTGAACCTCAATCTGAGACAGTGTGGCGTCAAGCTGATAAATATAGCGTTCCTCGTATCTGCTTTGTTAATAAGATGGATAGAATAGGGGCAAATTTTTATCGATGTGTTGATATGATAAAGACGAAGCTTGGTGCAGCACCTTTAGTTATTCATTTACCAATAGGGAGTGAGAAAGATTTCAAAGGTATAATTGACCTTATTTCTATGAAAGCCATTATATGGCAAGAAGAAACGTTGGGCGCTAAATTTTCTTATGAAGATATTCCTTCTGATTTGCTTGATAAGGCTCAAGAATATCGAAATCTTTTATTAGATGCTGCAGCTGAGATGGATGATGAAGCGATGAATACTTACTTTGAGTCTAATGATCTGCCAGTGGATTTACTGAAAAAATGCGTGAGAAATGGGACCATTAAAGGAAAATTTGTTCCTGTGTTATGTGGATCAGCTTTTAAAAATAAAGGCGTACAACCACTTTTAGATGGTGTGGTTGACTTTTTACCTTCTCCTATTGATGTTGATGTAATTGTTGGAATTGATCCTAAAGATTCAGAAAAGAAAATTGAGGTCAAACCTTCAGAAAAAGAGAAATTTGTTGCTCTTGCATTTAAAGTGATGACGGATAAATTTGTAGGCAGCTTGACGTTTATCCGTATTTATTCTGGTAAATTAAAGTCTAAATCTACCGTTTCAAATGCGTTAAAAAACGAAACTGAAGGGATTGGCAGAATGTTACTTATGCATGCAAATAACCGAGAAGATATAACTGAGGCTAGGGCTGGAGATATAGTTGCTTTAGTTGGGCTAAAGAAAACAACCACCGGAGATACTTTATGTTCTGTTGATTTTCCTATATTATTGGAGCGTATGGAATTTCCTGAGCCTGTTATTGAAATTGCTGTGGAACCTAAAACCACTTCAGATCAGGAAAAATTAGGTATTGCTCTAAATAGGTTGGTTGCAGAAGATCCTTCTTTGAGAATGTCAGTAAATGCGGAAAGTAGCCAGACTATATTGAAAGGCATGGGTGAGCTCCATCTTGAGATTATTGTTGATAGAATGAAGCGCGAATTTAACGTTGAGGCTAACGTCGGTGCTCCTCAGGTTGCATATCGTGAAACTATCACTAAATCTGTTGAAATTGATTACACTCATAAAAAACAATCTGGTGGAGCTGGTCAGTTTGCTAAGGTTAAAATAAAATTTGAACCTCTTGAGCCTGGTTCTGGGTTTCAATTTGAAAGTAAAATTGTAGGTGGTGCTATTCCAAAAGAGTATATTCCTGGGGTAGAAAATGGCTTGGAGTTGATAAAAGAAGGTGGTATAATTTCGGGATTTCCGTTGATTGATTTTAAGGCTACCCTTCTTGATGGTGCTTTTCATGAGGTTGATTCTAGTCCTTTAGCTTTTGAACTTGCTGCTAAAGGTGCTTTTAAAGAGATGGCAAATAAAGCTGGTCCAAAAATGCTGGAGCCTATAATGAAAGTTGAAATCATTACTCCTGAAGAATATATGGGTGATGTTATGGGTGATATAAATAGTAGAAGAGGAAATGTTGCTGATATGCTCGATTTAGGTAATAATAGTAAAATAATTACTGCTTCGGTACCTCTTGCAAATATGTTTGGTTATATCAACGTTTTGCGTTCTATGTCTCAGGGAAGGGCGCAGTATAGTATGCATTTTTCTTGTTATGAGCAAGTGCCACAATATGTGGTTGATGAGTTAAAGTTAGAGTATAATTAAGGGTAATAATTATGACAGCAGTAGTGGAAGCATTTGGAAAGCCGCATGTAAATGTGGGAACAATAGGACATGTGGATCATGGGAAGACAACGTTGACAGCGG
>NZ_LYUY01000012.1:0-20438 GCF_001675785.1 Wolbachia endosymbiont of Nomada ferruginata | reverse complement strand
TCTTGTCATCCCAGTGCTTGACACTGGGATCCAGGAATTTTATTAAGTTGGTAAGCATAAAAGTAGCCGTTTTATGTTAAAGCACAACGTTCTTGATGAGATTACGGCAAGGCTGGATTCCAGTGTCAAGCACTGGAATGACATCGTTTACTATGTGATATCGTGCCATATTGCAATGTTTGTACAGTTGTGGAATGAATCACGGTATGACGTAGAACTGCTATCATTCCGCTACTTGTTAGCGGCTGAGATACCGCGGCGGTATGACATAGGGCTGTGCTAGCTATAGGCGCATTATATAAAGAAGTCTAGTATTAGAAAAAAAATACTTACACTAAAAGAAACTTCAGTAGTAAATTCAAAAAGGAAGTTTAAACCCAGGTGGTAAACCCATCATACCTGCAAGATCAGGAGTTGCATTTGCCATATCTTCTTCTGCTTTTTTAATGGCATCATTAAATGCTGCTGTTACTAAATCCTCTACTATATCTTTTTCCTCATTTCTCATAAGTTCTAAGTCTATGTTCACCTTTTTAGCTTTATAGCTACCTATTTTTATGACTTCCACTAATACAGAAACTTTGCCGCCACCAGAAATACCTTGAAACTCTTTTCCAATATATTTTTCTTGAGCTTCTGCAAGCTTTTTTTGCATCTCTTGCATTTGTTTCATTATTTGACTAAGATCCACAACTTACTCCTTATTTTCTATATTAACTACTTTTGCACCTTTAAACGTGTCAAGGATGTACTTAACTGCAGGTGCATAATTTAAATTACTCACTTCCCTGTTTATATAACCCGTATCAACTGTAATAACCCACTCCTGCTGAGTTACCTGGTTTAAGTAATTTTTTAAATCATTGCAAAAATTACTATCCAACTTAGATACAGCTTTTAATTTTAGATATCCAGGTTTACAATCTATTAATTGTAGATTACTACACAGTTGTTTGTAAAGATAAATTTGGTTACTCCGCCTTAATAGTTGCAAAATCTTATCAAAATCGTAATTTTGTTGTTTATTTTCCACATGGATCCCAGTGTCACGCACTGGGATGACAGAGTGGGGTTGTTGTTTACTTTCCACATATTTTTTTGGATCCGAGTAGTCAGCTACTTGGGTGACAGAGGGGGAAGGTGCAACAGGTCTGCCCTGTCTATTTCCTTGCTCTGCATTCTGTGAAAGAACTTTTTTGATCACCTGTTCTGGAGAAGGTAGATCAGAGAGATAGCAAAGACTAATTAACATCATTTCAGCAGCAACGTCATTGCATGTTGAAGCTTTTATATCTTGAATACCTTTAAGCAACATCTTCCACAATCTCGAAAAAAATATTAAAGATCTCTTTATACTTAAATCTTTTATCCTATTCTTTTCATGCGTTGTAACTGCATTATCAATTTCTTTTGTAATCAAAAGACGGCATACTAACTGAATTGTTTGCAATAGACCTTCAAAAATACTAAGTGGGTTTGCTGTTTTTATCGCCTTGTCAAACACTGATAGAGCTTTCTGTAAATCACCATCTAATATTGCTCCTAATAGATCGAATATAATATCTTTATCCACTAGGCCAAGTATGTCTGTCACATTTTTAGTGGATATTGCACCATCTTTGCTATATAGCACTGCTTGATTCATCAAAAACAAGGCGTTACGCATTGAATTTCCAGAATGTCGTGCAATTAATTCTAATGCTCCCTTTTCAATGGAATAACTCTCTTTTTGTGCAACATCATTTAAACGTTCCACTATTTTAGCTACAGGAATGTTGTGTAAATCAAATCTTTGACAACGTGCAATAATAGTTATTGGTATCTTTTTTATTTCCGTAGTTGCTAAAATGAATTTTACACTAGATGGTGGCTCTTCTAGGGTTTTAAGTAATGCGTTAAATGCACTGCTGGATAACATGTGTACTTCATCTATAATGTAGACTTTGAATTTAGAGCTTATAGGTGAATAGCAAATATCTCCCAGGATTACTTTAATATCGTCAATGCTAGTGTGACTTGCTGCATCGATTTCAATTACATCTGGATGGCTTGAATTTTTTATTGCTAGACAATTTTCACATGATCCGCAAGGTTCAAAAATTGGCCCCAGGGAACAATTCAAACATAAAGCTATTATCCTTGCAGTGGTGGTTTTACCAACTCCACTACTACCAGAGAGCAGTATAGATTGTGGGATTTTGTTTAAAATAAAAGCGTTTTCTAATACACGCACTAATATATCTTGACCTACTAGATCTTTAAAGCTACTAGGACGATGTTTTAATGCTATATTCATAGCCTCGGATAAAACAAATAATGAAATAGGTATGCAACCCAAAAAGGTTCTGATATGGCTGCTTCATTTCTGATCTGACCAAATTACAGAGTTTTTGCCTGCATACCTTATAAAATATTATACTTTTTTTTTTATTTAGCAAGGTATATCCTATGTTAGTTTTATAATTTGATATGTCAGATTTTTTGCAGTGCTACTTTGGAGTAAATAACTGTTACCCAAAATACTCTTCTTCTGTCATCCCAGTGCCCAGACACTGGGATCCAGAAAACTTAATTTTAAATGAATACATCAGGCTGTTGTATAATAAGAACTGGATTCCAGTGTCAAGCACTGGAATGACACCCTTCCGGTGGGAATTGCTCTCAAACTACAATGTTCGTACAGTTGTACTGGGATCCAGATATAAAAATATTTGCAAATTATGCAATGTACAACGGATTCTAGGAGTATATGTTAAAAATAATGTCCATAATGAAATAAGCTGGATGCCAGTATCATGCACTGGAATAACAACCTATAGGTACTGGGATGACAAAGGAGAGGTGTTATGATTTTATATCATTTTCCTCTTTGTCCATTTTCACGAAAAGTTAGAGCTTTTCTAAAAGAAAAAAAATTAGGCTGTGATCTAGTGTATGAAAATCCGTGGGAAAAGCGGAATGAATTTATGGAGATCAATCCAACCGGGCAAGTACCAGTGTTAATAGATAATAACTTTGTAATAGCGGATAGTAATGCCATTTGTGAATATATAGAAGAGACTTACAATAGCGACGTCAAATTACTTGGTTCATCCACTATTATTAAGTCTAAAATACGCGCTCTAATCAATTGGTTCGATAACAAATTTTACAATGAAGTTACTAAGTATATTATGAATGAAAAAGTAATTACTAACCGCAGCCCTGACTCTAGATTTCTTCATGCAGCTCAGCATAACCTGCCTTGCCATATGGAATACATCGAACACTTAATTAACAAGAACGTTTGGCTTGCAACTGATAAGTTCACTTTAGCTGATATTACTTTAGCATCGCATATTTCCGTAATGGATTATGTAAGTAGTTTTCCATGGGAAAAAAGTAAAATTTTAAAAGAATGGTACTCCATTGTTAAATCAAAGCCTTGTTTTCGTGAGATATTATTAGAGAGGATTTCTGGTTTAATCCCTCCTAAACATTATGCTGACCTTGATTTTTAACTTATGTTAGCTTTAAAGCTACAGTCATTCCTTCATCAGTTGGAATCAATATAGAGAAATATTTTTTTTCATCTGATAATCTATTATTAAACTCCCTCATGGCATGCCATGATTTTTCTGATACTTCTTTTGGAGGCGATTCTAAAAATACTGTGTTAAACAGTAGAGTGTTATCTGCAACGATTAGCCCATCTTGTTTAATGTATGACTCTGCCCAATCTAAATACTTAGGATAACTACTTTTGTCAGCATCAATAAATATCATGTCAAATGGTGCTTTTGCTGATAATTCATTAATTTTTTCCAGTGCATCGCCTTCTATTAGAGTAATTTTATCACTTAGATTAAAAGCACTAAAATTTTTTTTTGCTATTCTTGAGTGTTGAGGATTATTTTCTATTGTATATATATGACCGTCTTTTAGTAGAGCTTTTGCCATGCAAATCGACGAGTAACCGTATAACGTGCCAATCTCAACAATACTTTTGATTTTTTGGATTTTTATAAATAAACTTAATAGCTTTCCTTCTTCAGGGCCAATTTGAATATGTTGCTTTTTTTCAAGAATACAATATTCTTCTATTTTTTTATATTCTTTTGCAAATAGATTTCTTATGTATGACAATTTTATACTAAAATTATTACGCATATATTATAAATTAGGGAGACTTAATTCATACACAATTTATAAATATAATAATATAGTTTAAAATAATAAAAACATTTATTTTAAGTTATTATTTCATAGTATAAAATTTTAAGTGACAAAAATTATTATATATCGTACTATAGTTAACTAGTATAATAAACAGTCGATTATTATGCTAGAATTAAAGGGATTGTTTATGCGCATTTCTCTTTTTAAAATATAATTTTTATAATCAATTAGAGGGGGTTATATGTCTTATACTATTGCTGGTGAAGTTGAAACGTTAAACAAAAAATCTAACAAGAATGAAGGGGTTATGTTACTACATAATCCAGCTTATCGTGAAAAGTATAAAGAACGTTTTGATGAAGCTCAGAGAAAAGTTATGGATATGGTTCAGTTTTATGATGGGACAATAGTATTAATAGAGAATAAAATCGCTATGTATTACTACACTTGGCACAGTAAAAAAAGAGAGTTTGAGCGTAAAAAACAACAAACAGTAGTGAAAAACAATGACTCAGCATAGAGTCTTTTATATGGTAAGCTACAGTGGTATTACTTCACTATAGCTTTTCCATATAATTTATCTATCACATTAGTGAAGTATTTCAGCTCTTTATACCCTCCATGTTTAACTTTATTATGCTCTATATATGATTTATCATCGTTAAGCTTGATGAAAAATATTGGAGTGGCTGTGATACCAAGTTTATTAATTGCCAGTGATTTATCATTTACGATTTTATCCATTATTTTCTTATCATTAATGCATTGGTTAAATGCATCTTGCTTTAAGTTGCTTAGTGCAGCAATTCTTTGTAGTAAAGTCAAATCACTTAAATTGTAGTAATTCCACGAATCTATTGAGTTAAAAACAGCTTTGTTAAAATTAAAGTAGTCTTCTTGTTTTTCGTAGCAATGACTTAGCATTGCAGCCTTTAGCCCTCTGTAATCCAAAGGAAAATGACGAAATATATATAACATCTTACCTGTGTCTATATATTTCTCTTTAATTTTAGGAAAAACATTCCTATGAAAAAGAGAGCAGTGATAACAAGTTAATGAAGCATATTCTATCATTAGAATTGGTGCTTTTGGATCTCCTAATAATTTATCATTAGGTAATGGCGATAATAGCTCATTTGATGTTATTTCATTGGGTTTTTTTTGAATGTATTGGTTATCGGATAAATCTTGCTTAACAACTGCATAAGAATTAACACTTATGAAAATTAATAAAAACAATAGTCTAAAAATCATTACAATATAAACACTTAACTTACTAAAAAAAATTATACATTTATATTAATAATGTCAAGATAACTTTTGTTTAGCAAGGCTTTCAGCCCTATCTTTAAATGCAGCAATTATTTTACTTTGTGTATACTTATATACTGAGTTTAATAAAGTGGAAAATGAGTTGGACTTAAACTTAAACTCTATATAAAACTTTACCATAGTTTTATTTTCATCTATGGGAATGAATTGCCATTCATTGTATAGATGTTTAAATATTCCATTTGATGATACAGCTTTTATCCAACCTTCATTTGTTCCACTTGGAGAAAGAGAAGTAACTTCTGATGTATATCTACCTTTAATTCCATGAAAAGCTGCGAGGAGATCCACAACCATTTGGTTGTTAATTTTTTCTTTTATATAAACGGCTTTGCACCAAGGAACAAAATCAGGATACCTTTCAACATCAATTACAATTTGGAATACTTCATTAGGCAAACATAGGAAAACACCCTGTTCTTTGTATTGATGAAGCATAAATGTTAAACCAATCAAAATAGGATCCGTATCTACCGTCAGCCTTAGTAGATTCCTGAGACTAAAGTTAAGGTGGGCATCGCGTATCAATTTCAACGAAATTAACAGAGGCAATTCCCTTGACTAGAAATTATCGCTCGGGAAATTTAACTTAACTCATAACGCATAGAACAGACCCTTAATTAATTGTAGATGATTTATACAAGGTGTGTCTATAGATATATTAAAGCTAGCGATTATTATTTAATCTTTATTAAACTTTGCATTCTAAGTATCATAGCTAATAAATATATCTTATGAACATTACTAAAGTTTTAACTATCATTGTTTTTATTGTAATTTCTTCAAGTGCTTACACTAATTGTACAGATCACAAAATTTTTGTGCATACTATGAAGCAACAAGTGGATGGTATATCTACAAAGGAGAATAAAAAAAACCGGGAATGTGTGCAAAAAAAGCTTCAGGAGGTCATTCAAAACAATGTTAACCTCAAAGGAATATCGCAATTCGTCATAGGAAAACATTGGGCTTTAGTTAAACAAAAAGAAAAAGAAGATTTTTTAAGAGAGTATGAAGTGTATCTTACGCGTTTGTGCGTTAAAATTTTATATAAATACATGCATGATAGTGAAATGATCATAATGAGTACAAAAGCAGTTGACGATGAAACTTGCTTAATTGGTACAAGATTTTCTTACGGTGATGAAGAATTTACAAATATTGATTTTAAAGTTACTAAAAATAACAGTTCTTTCTTGATAAGTGATGTTGTAATGAGTGGAATAAGTATTGCTATTAATCAACGTTATCAATTTAGTGAAAAAATCGACACGCATGGCATAGCAAGCGTTATAGCTGAATTAAAATGCAATAACAATCCATGATATATATGCCTCATTGGCCTAAGCCACTTGGTAGCAGGCCGAATGATTTTTCTCTTGATCGCATAAAAGGCTTTCTTAGCAAACTAGATAACCCCGAGAAAAAAGTGCCTCCCGTAATTCATATATCTGGAACTAACGGGAAAGGCTCAACACTAGCATTTATAAGATATATAATGCAAGCAGCAGGGTATAAGGTACACGCATACACTTCTCCACATTTGGTGAATTTTAATGAAAGAATAGTTATTGCAGGCAGTTATATCGACGATAATGAATTATATAGCTTGTTAGAAGAATGCCGTGCCGTAATTGCAGAACAACCTATCACTCTGTTTGAAGCTGCAACTATTGCAGCTTTTTTAGCTTTTTCTCGTCATAAAGCCGATATAACTTTAGTTGAAGTGGGTATGGGTGGAAGGCTTGATGCAACAAATGTTATAGATAATCCGATTTTAACAATCATTACTTCCATTGCACTTGATCATACAGAATATCTTGGCCCTACTGTAGAAATTATAGCAGATGAAAAGGCTGGAATAATGAAACCTAATGTTCCTTGCGTAATAGCACCGCAAGAAAAATCTATAGTGAACACGCTAGAACACCACGCAATAAATAAGAAATCTTCCTTGTATAGAGGAGGTCTTGAATGGAATTGCAAAAAAAAGAACAACAAAATGGTTTTTCAATCAGCTATTCAATCAATAGAATTTCCTTTGCCATCTTTAAAGGGTGATCATCAGGTGATTAATGCAGGCAATGCTATTGCAGCATGTAGTATTTTAAGTGGAAAGTATGAATTTGATATTGGAGAAGAGGATATCACTTCAGGTTTACAGTGCACTTATTGGCCTGCACGGCTAGAGTCTATAAAAGAAGGTAATTTAATTTTCCTACTACCGAAAGATTGGCAATTATTTTTAGATGGTGCGCACAATAATGATGGTGCTAGAGTACTATCTCAGTGGGTAAAAGATAATTTTGCTGAAGGTATTTATATGGTTTTTGTGTTACTCGTAACAGAAATGTGGAAGAGTTCTTAGAGCACTTAAAGCCATATATCAAGCTACTATGTGCGGTTTGTGTTAAGTCTGAACCTAAAGCAACAAATACAAATTTGATTAGGGAAAAAGCCAATAACATAGGAATAAAAGCAGTTGAATGTGAATCAATTGGCGATGCAATATCAAATCACATATTAAAAGCCTCTATCCAAAACGTCAAAACCATACTAATCTGTGGCTCATTGTTCCTAGCTAGAGATTTGAGTATGGAGAATAATCAACCCACTTCATGAGCTGAGGTGTTAAAAGCACCATCAGGATCTATAGTACTGCTTGGCTTTTCGGTTAATATTCCTACAGGTGCTCTTTGTTCAGTACCCCTTCCTTCAGTTTTCACAAGATCTACAACCTTTCTCTCGTAGATCTCAGTTGCTAACTGTAATAATAAAATGCACCCTAATACCGCAGCAAACCCAATGAGTATTTTACTGTCTACACAACTAGATTGATATTGTAATGTCAAACCAGCACCCAACAAAATACAAGGAAGATAAAATAAATATTGAGAAGTGAAAGTCAAAAATTTATATTTTCTGCTTTTAAACATTTCCTCTTTTAGCTTTTCTTGATCTAAGTTTTCGCCTTGTTCTTGTTGAGTATTCTGCAGGTCTACAATTTTTTTAACTAAAGAAAAAGTAAGATAAGTTGTTAAGAAAAAAGTTGTAACAGCTGTTATTAGACTAGCACTAAACAAAATACCAGGTGCATTGGTAAAATTAGCAGTCTTAAATAACCTAAATCCTAAGTAGAGATACGACACTAATGATGAAATGAGTAGTAATAGGTTTACTAATCCAAAAATAATGAAACATTTTATGTGCTTATCATTCTGGCCTTGTGAAGCTAATTGCACATATCTTTGCTCTTCCTCAACAATTATTAAATTTTTCCCATTGCTTAATGGCTTAGTATATTTTAAAAGTCCTGCCTTATATTCATTAATGGCTTGCATTTTTTCATTGCTTCCTCCTGTTTTATCTGAGTGAGATTTTCTTGCTAACTCTCTATACTTTTTTGTTATTATATAGATATCTCTAAAAAGTTACGCCCCTCTACTTCTTGCGTTTCAATGCCTAGCTCTTTAAATAAACTTTCATTATAATCATACTCTCTTGTTCTTAGCTTATAGCCCATATAACACCTACAAATTAACTAACTATTAATGTTCTATAATATACATATTTCCAAATTATGTCAATTATTTCATAAATATCTTTGGTAAAAATTATTTCTGTTATGACTAGCATGATAAGTGTATGAAGCGACTAAAATTGTCATTACAGCGCTTAGTGTACGACAGTGCTCCAACATTTAGGGTTGCAGTTTTCATGGCAGATCTGAGTAGCTGACCCATCTAAGAGGTGTCATTCAAGTAGCTGACACTGGAATGGCTTTGTTGCATCGCACCTTATACGGTAGTAATTTACAATAAATTCATGTAGCCATTTCGAATTTAGTCATTTCAGTGTTGGCTACTTGGATGACACCACCTGCTATGCTGCAAATTGCAACGTTCGTACACTAAAGTATAGTGTGTTACTAACGAAGGCAAACAAATATCTGCTTTATGAAAACGTTAATATTTTTCATTGAAATAATACATAAATACTAGAAAAACCTTGGCAGGTTATTCGCGTTTGATTATCATAGAGAATTATATAAATTAATAAATGATCTATGGCAAGTAACCCAGAAGAAAGAAATAGTGATAAACAAAAAGCGCTAGATAACGCAATAAGCCAGATTGAAAAAGCATTCGGTAAAGGTGCAATAATGAAGTTGAAGCAAAACCCTGTAGAAAAAATAGACACAATATCCACAGGATCAATTGCGCTTGATTCGGCTCTAGGTGTTGGAGGTCTGCCAAAAGGGCGTATAATTGAAATATTTGGCCCCGAGAGTTCTGGTAAAACCACTCTTGCCTTGCACGTGATTGCTGAAGCACAAAAAAAAGGAGGATCATGCGCATTTATCGATGCAGAACATGCATTGGATGTCTTATATGCTCGTAAACTTGGGGTAAGCACTGATGATTTAGTGATTTCACAACCAGACACTGGAGAGCAGGCGTTGCATATTGTTGAGTATTTAGTGTGTTCTGGTGCGGTTGATGTGATAGTTATTGACTCTGTCGCAGCATTAACTCCAAGAGCTGAAATTGAAGGTGATATGGGTGATCAACATATGGGGCTGCAAGCAAGGCTTCTAAGTCACGGGCTACGAAAGCTAACCTCTGCCGTTTCAAAAGCGAACTGTATATTGATATTTATTAATCAAATTCGTATGAAAATAGGAGTAGTGTATGGAAATCCTGAAACTACCACGGGTGGAAATGCATTAAAATTCTATACTTCTGTAAGGCTTGATATAAGAAAAATTGGTGTAATAAAAGACAAAGAAAATATTACAGGCAATGAAACAAGAGTTAAAGTTGTAAAAAATAAAGTTGCTCCTCCATTTAGAGAAGCGAAATTTGATATAATGTACAATGAAGGTATATCAAAACTCGGAGAAATAATAGATATGGGAGCAAAGCTTGGTGTGCTTGAAAAAGCAGGCGCTTACTATTCATATAACAACACACGTCTTGGGCAAGGAAGAGAGAATGTAAAAACTTACCTAAAAACAAACAAAGAAGTCGCAAATGAAATAGAAACGAAAATCAGAGATTTACTCAGAAATCATGATAATTCTATCATAATAGACGAGGATAGTGAGCAACTTTTAGAAGAATCAGTTTTCTGATCTAAACTTAGGCATTAGATTTTGTGTTGGACGGGTTGTTACAGTATGACGGTAATTCTATGTGCTAATATAACAATCTGTAATGTTACCTTGTATCAAAAAGACTTTGCTGAAGCAGTTAAAAAAAGCTTTTCATGAGAAATTATAAATGATAAATTGTTAACAATAGGTTATTGTGAATAAGATTATGTGTTTTAGTTTACCTAATATAAACAGGGAAGGTTACTCATTTATAGTAGTTTCCTTTATAGTAACGTGTATAGCATTCTCTATATCTTGGGGGTTTGGTGTTACGTGCTTGTTCCCGACATTATTGTGTACTTATTTCTTTCGTGATCCAGCAAGAGTTGTGCCAAACAATAAGGATCTTATATTAAGTCCTGCTGATGGTGTGATTTCAAAAATTGAAGAAGTTAATTATCCTTTATCGGCAGAAAATGGAGAAGAGAAGAAGTTTACGCTTGTTAGCATATTTTTAAGTGTTTTGAACGTCCATGTGAACCGTATACCAATATCTGGTACGATAAAGGAAATGAGTTATAAAAAAGGCAAGTTTGTATCCGCAATGAGCAATAGGTCTAGTAATGAAAATGAAAAGCAGGTTATTGTGATTGAATACGAAAAGGGAAAAGAAATTATTGTGGAGCAAATAGCTGGATTAATTGCACGTCGTATCGTTTGTAATTTAGGAGTATCCCAGAACGTAAAAACAGGTGAAAGGTTTGGAATTATAAGATTTGGCAGTAGAGTAAATATTTATGTTCCTGCTGATATAGAAGTAAGAGTTTCAGAAGGGCAAACTGTTATTGGTGGTGAAACAATTATAGCAAACTTAAATAAGGAAAACGCTCAAGAGAAGCTTACTTTTGACGTTATATGAATAACGATGGAAGTAACAGTAGATTCTTACCTATTACTAAATTATTCCCAAACTTTATAACTTTATTGGGTTTATGTTCTGGTCTCACTTCACTTAAATTTACATTTAATGAACAATGGGAATTCTCAGTAATTTTTATCATCATTGCAGCAATAATAGATGGAATGGATGGCAGAATAGCTAGAATTCTAAAATCAACTAGCGATTTTGGAGCCCAGCTTGATTCTTTTGCAGATTTTCTAAATTTTGGTGCAGCGCCTGCATTTCTTTTGTATTTTTGGAAGCTAAACGAAATCAAAGTCATAGGTTGGATTTTAGTAATGATATACGTAATCTGCATATCAATAAGACTTGCAAGATTCAATGTTTCGCTACACTCAGAACAATCACATTGGGAAAAATTTTTCTTTTCTGGTGTTCCAGCTCCAGTGTGTGCTTTACTTTCTTTGTTACCAATAATTATTACCTTTCAATCTCATGAGAGTGAATACTTACTTCTCATAGAGCGATTTTTTAACACAAGAAACGTAGCTTATTACTTTTTGGCCATTTCATTTTTTTCGATAAGTCACATTCCAACTTTCTCCGCAAAATATATTTATATTCCCAAAAGCCTATCCTATATATTTGTGTCATTTTTTGGAGTACTTATTGTATTTTTCATCAGTAAGCCCTGGATGACTCTACCAATTTTAGGTATAGTGTATACGCTTACTATTCCAATAAGCATTGGTTTTTATATATATTTTACATATAAAACTCGTTAGCTAACAAAAAATAGAAAACTGCATGATTTTGAAGATAAGTGAACTATTAAATTCATTTCTGTATATAAAGATATTCAACATTCCATTTATAATTATTTGGGTAATTGCAACTGGAATCTTTTGTACTGCCCAGTTCAAATTCATTAACTTTAGGTTACTTAAATATGGAATACAGACGCTATTCAATCTAAAGTGTAATAACAGCAACAATGGCATAATCACTCATATTCAAGCGTTTGCAACAGTAATTTCAGGAACAGTTGGTCTTGGAACAATATCAGGAGTTGCAATAGCTATCACAATAGGAGGTCCAAGTGCAGTTTTTTGGATGGTAATTACCGGAATACTTGCTATGTCGATAAAGTTTGCCGAGGTGGTGCTTGCATTCACTTATCGCTCTGAAAATACAACTGGTGGTGCTTTTTATTACATGGAATACGGGCTTGCAAAGATTGGATTTGCAAAAACTGGTAGATTTCTTGCCTTCACTTATGCGATTATGCTACTTATTGCAATGATTTTGGGCGGCATACCATTTCAAGCAAATCAAATAGCAGCACTATCAAATAACCTCCTAGAATATAACGCATCCATTATTATATCCCTGCTTGTCTTTATTGTAATATTGGGAGGAATAAAGCGCATTGCTTTCGTTTCAACGAGCTTAGCACCAATTATGATAGTGCTATATGTTTGTATGTGTATATATTTAATTTATGTAAATGGAAGTAATTTGCTGAATGCTTTATCTATAATATTTCAAGACATCTTTAATAAATCAGCTATAGGAAGCGGAGTATTGAGCGGATTAATAGCAGGAGTAAGGAGATCAGTGTTTGCTAACGAAGCAGGTACCGGAACAGCAGCTATAGCACATTCAACTGTAAAAGAAGAAGATCCAATTAAAGTTGGGTGCGTTGCAATGATTGCACCACTTATAGACACAATATTAATCTCATTTTTGACTGGTATCGTGATAATTATCACTGGTATGCACAGTACTGATAACGTGGGTGATATTACACTAATTAGTTCGGTATTTTCAACAGCTTTGCCCTTGTTTAGCAAGTTAGTTTTTCCGCTAATGATGTTTTCCTTTGCATTTTCCACAATAATAGCTTATTGTTACTACTGTGAAGTTGCTTTGCTGTACTTATTTGGTAATAAAAAAATACTGATACTGTTCCAAATTCTTATAGTGGTTTCAGTGTATATCAGTTGTATGTCAAAGAATATAGAATTTATATCTTATCTAGGTGACAGTTTGTTTATGTGCCTTATGATTCCAAATGCTGTTGCAATATATCTACTAAGAAGGGAAGTTTTGAATACAATAGATTCTTATTACAATTCTAAAGGGTATTAACATGATTTATAGATTGCTTTGTATGGTGTTATTTTGCCTATTGTTTAATGATGTGTATGCTGCTTCAGGTTTTTACGAAAGTTATGATGCTGTGTTGAACGGAATAAATAATTTCATGAATGAAGTACTGTTTTTCAAGATCCTTTACGTGCCATTTATAATCCTTCTACTAGTTTTTGGTTATGTGTTTCTAACATTACGTTTTGGATTTCTCAACATAAGAATGTTTAAGCATGCATTTGCTATTTTATGTGGAAAATATGACACGAATCACCATGATGGTCATATTACGCATTTTCAGGCATTTATGACTGCACTTTCAAGCACAGTAGGCCTTGGAACTGTTGCTGGAGTCGCAATTGCAGTTTCAATGGGAGGGCCAGGAGCGGTGCCTTGGATGATGATTACAGGTTTTTTTGGTATGTCAGCAAAATTTGCTGAGGTAACGTTGGCGTTTAGACATAGAACAGAAGATCAGGACCAATTGTTTAGTGGTCCCTTTCAGTATATAAGGAATGGTCTGGAGGAATTTGGATTTAAAAAACTTGGTATTGTGCTGGCTGCCATGTATGCAGTATTCTTTGTATTATCAGGTCTTGGTGGAAGTGTAGCGTTTCAAACCAACCAAATGGTTTCCATATTATCTGGCTATTCAAGTTGGGTAGATGGTCACTCTTGGTTTCTTTCTTCCATAATCTCTGCGCTGCTTGCTCTAGTGATTATTGGTGGAATTAAAAGGATAGCTAGAGTATCTTCTGCACTAGTGCCTATTATGTCACTTATATATATCTTTAGTTGTATTATTATTATTGCATTTAATATTCATAACCTTGGTTATACGTTGAAAATATTATTTTCCACTATGATAGATTTCAATGCTGTTGGCGGAGGGATGGTAGGAGCATTTGTTGCTGGAATTCAAAGGGCAATCTTTGCCAGCGAAGCGGGTGTTGGTTCTGCTTCAATTACTCATGCAACAACTAAAGATGAAGAACCAGTAAGAACAGGGCTTGTTGCAATGATAGAGCCGTGTTTTGATACAATGCTCATTTGCTGTTTAACTGGAATAACGATAGTAATAACAGGTGC
The DNA here is from genome assembly GCF_001675785.1 of Wolbachia endosymbiont of Nomada ferruginata. Lineage (NCBI taxonomy): Bacteria > Pseudomonadati > Pseudomonadota > Alphaproteobacteria > Rickettsiales > Anaplasmataceae > Wolbachia > Wolbachia endosymbiont of Nomada ferruginata. The sequence goes on along the minus strand of NZ_LYUY01000012.1, from coordinate 5,712 downwards.
ATACCAAACAGGTGTTGGTGAGGGAATATTAATTACTCAAAAGGCATTTGAGACAGTTTCTCCATGGTTTCCTATACTTTTAACCATAGCTGCACCTTTGTTTGCATTTTCTTCGGTAATTTCATTTGTATATTGTTGTGAAATGGGGTGGTTATATTTGTTTGGTGCAAAAAGTATAGTGATATACCGCATAGCGGTAATAATTGTGGCGTTTTTCTCTGGTCTTTCTAAAGATATAATGGCTATTGCCAATATCGGTGGAACTTTGTTCTCTTGTTTAGCTCTCATCAATATGACAGCGCTTATACTGTTTAGCAATCAGATTAACGACGAAGTTCAGTGCTACCTAAAAAGGCTGAGGAATAATAAAATTAATTAAATTTTGGCATATGCGGAGAGGTATAGCTATAATAAGTAAGATTTCCCTACGTCATACCGCGATTTATTCGCGGTATCTCAGCATAGATCCCGCTAACAAGCAGCGGGATGACGAAATTTTGCGATTATTAATCAGTAAATTTTACCTGTGTTAGTTATAGTCCTTACACTATCCTACATACTCGGTTCAATACCGTTTAGCTTAATCATTACAAGAATAAAAGGGATAAACTTAAGAGAAGTAGGTTCAGGAAACATTGGTGCTACAAACGTTGCAAGGACGGGAAATAAATTTCTTGCTGCTTTGGCATTATTTCTGGATTCCTTTAAGGGATTTATTGCCGTTTATATAGCACAACAATTTTGTGATAATAACGATTTTTATATATATGTATCTGCAATTTTAGCAGTTTTAGGACACATATTTCCTATTTGGCTAAAATTCAGTGGAGGAAAGGGTGTTGCAACCACTCTAGGGATACTGATAGCATTTAACATCGATATTACTTTAGTATTCGTAATAATTTGGATAATAGTCTTTCTTGCCTTTAGATACTCTTCCCTTGCTTCACTCAGTGCTACTTCAACGGCTGTAGCATGGTCCTTTTTTTTTCAGAGGAATTTGTTCTTAACATTACTAATTATAGGAGCACTGGTCTTCCTAAAACACCACAGAAATATTGTGAATCTTCTGCAAGGTAAAGAGTATAAATTTTATAGATAATGTACTGCCAAATTATTGACACTTAAACTACGAGACAAATTGCTTGACGGTATGATTTTTGCTTTTGTTATATTCTCTACTTCTTGAGGTGTTAAAAGACCATCTTCAATGAATTCCTTTTTTGTTTCTCTTATTTTTTCATAAAGTTGAGTAACGTGATCTTTATTTCCTTCATATACACTTTCAATTTCTAACTCTAGCTTATGTGAAGCTCCTTTTTTTAACATTTCATCCATTGCTGCTTTTGTTACTTTTAACCTTTCTTGCAAAATTTTCGTTATTTTTACTGAGTTCTACATATACCCTATAACATCTTTTTTCTCTTGGGAGCATTCTTAACCCATCTAACATGCTAATTATCTGACCTTCAATAGTCTTCTCAGCCTTTAATTTAAATTCTGCTACTTCTTCTTCTATTATCTTATTAGCTATTCTCTTAGCTCCATCCAAAGATGAATCCTTGAGAGAAAAATCTGTCTCGAGTAGATCTCGATTTAATAGCTCTAAGAATACTTTTTTTCCGATGTTTTCGAGTAAACTTTCTTGGTCATCTAAATCATGCTCCTGCAGTTTATTTCTCATGTGCTGAACCAGCTCACAACATTGTAATTTATTTAACTTTATAGAGCTAATATTTTTCATTAACGTCAGCACAATTTGTTCACTATATTGAGAAGTAATACTCAATAATTTTCTCATTAAAGGAATACTTACTTCTGAAATAAAATCACCGACTACCTTCTGATTTTCATCGTCTTCATAACCATTTTGAACGTCATACCAAGCCTTAAAAATTTCTTTATTGTTTTTCTTGTTTTTTAACCTGTCTAACATAAACTCACGTGCTTCATTTTGTGCTTCTGAAAGTAATATTTGCCTTGGAGGAGTAAATCTAATTTCTGGATCAGGATGAATACCCTCTAGCGTGCTTAACATTCTATAGATAATACCGGTGAAGCAAGTGTTAGGAATTCGCTCTTTTCTAGAGAAAGTTTGGCTATCAAGCAAATTTGTAATTAACGCGTCTTTTTTATTTTTTACAGCTTCTCTGTCTCCATCATTGCAGGCTTTCAGAACTAAAAGTAAAATCCGTCCACCTGTAAAGCCGGAGCTATGCTTTTGATCATCTTTGCAAAAGTCATTTAAAAATGCAATTACTCTTCCTTTATCTTCATCACTAAATTGACGATAATTAAGTTCATATAAATCATTTATATATTCAATAAATTGCTTGAATTCCCTATCATTAATAACGTCTTTGGATACTTCTTCACCATACTTATCTTTTAATTTATCAATATTTTTAATGATATCATCATTTAACTTATGAGGAAGCAAATGCTCGAGCTTAACATCAAAACTATTAACCATACCACGTAAATTCTCTTTTATACCTTCCAAAAAGAAATTTATAGAAGCTTTAAGCAGCGTAAATGGGTTAAAATCTTTTGGCCTTAGTTCACTCTGCAATAAAATTAATAGCATTGTAAGTGGTATAGTTCCCAGTAACGAAATAAGCAAGAAAGTGGTAGAGAAAGCTAGATATGTTATGAAAGCAGAAAACAAGAGGAAGGCTGCTACCTTGATTGTATTGTTTTTAAAAAATATTTCCCAATATTCCCTTTTGCTCATTTTTTGCTGTTTTGCCGTTTTTATTTCTTTGTAGATATAAAGAGTTTTAATTTCAGACCTGAAGAACATACTACCAAGAGAAAAAAGAACATTAACAGGATTAGTGATAATGCTTAACGAGACAAAAGCTCCAAAGTAGCTAACAAATTTTAGCTTACTAGAATCCTTTGAAGGAAATTGTATTTGAGAAATACCTATCATAGCTTACCTTCAACATCATTACACTCTAGTAATAGCATAATAATTTAAAACGTCAATGTTTAAGTATCTTATTATCCGCACACTCATCGTATTCGATCTCGACTGTAGAGTGTGCTATCTCGAACTTATCTAGCAATATTTTTTTTATTTCATATAAAACATTGGTGTGCTGCACATTTTGCTTTATTTTAGCATGCATGGTAATTATAAAATAATTATCAGACAGCGACCATGCATGTATGTGGTGCACATCTATCACTTCAGGTAGCTTAGATACAATTTTACTTTTTATTTCTTCAGTTGATATGCCTTCAGGTGTACCTTCAAGAAGTATATGGCAAGAATTCTTTAGAATTTTGTAGCCACTATTTAAAATTATTACACTAACAAGTACTGACAGAATAGGATCTACTATTTGCCATCCAGTAAGCATAATAATTATGGATGCAAGTATAGCAGCTACAGAACCTAAGATATCTCCTATAACGTGCAGTACAGCACTTTTTATGTTTATATTGCTCTCGCATTTACTATGTAATATAAAAAAGACTATTATGTTAGAGACAAGACCGAGTGTAGCAATTATTAACATTACTTTCCACTCAACATTGACTGGAAAAATAAACCTTTTTATTGACTCAATTATAATGATTACTGCAATGAGGAATAGAGTTAAACCATTAACAAATGCTGCAATTATCTGCAACCGATGATATCCGTATGATCTCTGCAAATCGGATTTCTTAGCTGAAAACCTATGTGCTAACCAGCTTAAAACCAAGGCAAAGAGGTCAGTGAGCATATGCCCTGCATCTGATAATAGAGCAAGCGAATGTGAAATTATTCCACCTACTATTTCCATAAACATTGTTATCGCAACTATTATTATGGAATAGATTAAGCGCTTGGACTGCGCTGCTGAGTGTTTACCGTTATGCACTGCTGTCATATAAAATCTTTTCATAAACAAAAACGTGGGTAACACTGGGTTCGAACCAGCGACCGCTTGCACGTCAAGCAAGTGCTCTACCAACTGAGCTAATTACCCATCGTGGTTTTAGTATAGTGCTTTGGTGGAATGAAAGTCAATAAACCACTTTGCTTTTGTCCTTGTCCAATGTGATTCCGGAATATAGCTGTATAGAATTTCAGCCACATTCTAAATTTTACATATTAAGTTAACTATCTATACTTTATTTATTAAGATATAAATTATATTAATACAGGGATTTACGTTTTTTTTAGGGAAATTACTTTATGCTTGATATTGAAAGATCAGCAAATTAGAGGTTAAAATTATGACAATTAGTCAACAAGTAAATAAAAATATAACTAAAGCAGAATATTTCAACAATAACGGCAAAGGGTTTAATTCGCCACATGTTATAGAAGTTGAAGATTTAAATATTAAAGTAGAGGTTTATTCTCACAATTTAAGAGCAAGTAAAGTTGCTAACATTGAAAGTGAGATAAGAGAAACAGCTACTAATTTTAAAAACGCATTCGAGTTAGAACGCGGCAGTTCAGAACAAACATTTAAAATTTACATGTTTGATGACAAGGATGATTACACTCACCTTGGCGGAAGCGAGCGTTTCGGTTCTTACCTTGGAGACGAAGGTGGTAAATGTTACTACAAAGGGAAAGCTGATGTTTTTGCTGAAATGTACGTCTACCAACAAGGTGGCGTTCATAATCTTCAGCATGAATTTGCACATGGTTTAACTTACTTGGCTACAGGAGGCAAATCTTTACCTACAGTATTAATGGAAGGAATTGCAGACTACTTTGAGCATCATTCAGATCATAAATTCAATTCTCAAGGATCAAGTATCGACAAAACTGAAGCTGCAAATCTGGATTTAGATAAAATTTTAAGTTTAGAATACTCAAAGGACAGCGAAGCAAATAGCCTGGTTTATAAAACAGGTCATGCGTTGATAATGTACTTACAGGAAAAAGATCCTAGTTTATTAAGAGACTACCTAGATGCTGTACGTAAAGGTAACTCAGATGAGTCAAAAAATTTCTTGAAAGACATAAAAGGACATGATGCTGACTTCAAAAGTTGGCTTGCTGAGAATGATACAGAAACTGCAATGGAACATCTCAACGCTTTGCAAGTTACAAAAGGAGATTTTATAGCAACTGGTCAGGAAATAGTGGGTGGAGAAATTAAAAACGTATCCTACTATAAAGCAAATATAGAAAAAATGGATGGAGAAAACGTTGGAAGTTTTTCTCCTGTAGAACACGTTGCATTTCATAATGTTGCTCGTGCTATAAATAGGGCAACAAATGATAAACTTGATATATCAAAGGAATATCATTTCCTCAAGGTAGTAAAAACTTCCGATGGACAGGATAAACTAACTTACTCTGACCAACAAGGTAATGAATATCAAAACAGTCAAGAGTATAAAGATCAGGCTTTCAGGATATTATCAAAATATGATACAGAGATTAAGAATCAGGTAGATGAATTTGATAATTTGAATAAAGAACGTGGTGAAATGTATCAAAAATATCATAAAGGAGAGATTACTATTGAAGAGTTACGTAATGAGGAAAATACAAAATACAGACCAGCATTTTTAAAGTTTGATCAACTAAAAAACAAAGCAGTTGATGAGATTGAAAATAATCCTCAGGCAGCAAAAATATTAGGAGAGCTGGTCAATATCGATTCAAACTTGAGAGGTTGTCCGGAAACAAGTAAAAGGCTATAATATCTGAAATTTTAGTACGGGGTAAAGATGAGAAAAAAGTATCCAACA
>NZ_LYUY01000115.1:0-3562 GCF_001675785.1 Wolbachia endosymbiont of Nomada ferruginata | reverse complement strand
CTAAAATTTCAGATATTATAGCCTTTTACTTGTTTCCGGACAACCTCTCAGCTAATTCGATAGATTCTTTATCCTCATCTACAAAAGCTTTTTCATTTCTATTTAACTGTATGATCTCAGCTTTGCTATTGCTGCGTAGACTAGTTTGCCCTATTAACCTCTCAAATATTTCTGTATTCATATATATTCTATATTAATTAAAGTAAATATTAATGATATTTACTTTTTAAATAAAAATAAATGAAAATTTTAATAAAAATTGTAGCTTTTTCAATAGAATGAAAGTCTTTTTATATTTGTCTGAGCATCAAAGAGGTTTGATTGGTGTGATACGTTTTCTATCGCGCCTGGCTGCAGTGCCCAGCGTCAAGATCTGATGAACAATGTTCGCTTGCCAGCTTTCGCTTCAATATTTGCACAATTGTGCTAGATCCCCTGCATAACCTGCTTTAAAATCTCCTCCTGTTGCTGAGCATGGACACTAGCATAACCACATGCAGGAGATGCGGCAGCAGGTCTTGCGATACACTTAGGTCTTTTTGCTTGAATATCGAGATTGGACAACACTTCTTCTATCAATGGGTTTACAAAAAACCACCCTCCCATATTTTTTGGTTCTTCTTGACACCATACAATTTCAGCGTTCTCGTATTTCTCAAGTTCATTACTTAATTTATCGGCCGGAAACGGATAGAATTGCTCCAAACGTATCACTGCTATATCGTTTATTTTTTGTGCTTCACATACTTCAATTATGTCGTAGTAAACTTTACCACTGCATATTACAACTTTACGTATTTTATCATTTAGAACCAAATCTGTTCTATATTCTGGGATTACCGTGAGGAATTTTCCTTCAAAGTCAGATAGGTTAGAAACTGCTCTTTTATGACGCAGTAGCGATTTAGGTGTAAATACTACCAGAGGCTTACGAAAGTCTCTATGCATTTGTCTGCGTAAGACATGGAAGTAATTTGCCGGAGTGGAACAATTAACTACCTGCATATTATCTTCTGCGCAGAGTTGCAAAAATCTCTCTATACGCGCGGAGCTATGCTCAGGTCCTTGCCCTTCATAACCATGAGGCAGCAACAAAACTAGACCGCTTGATCGCAACCACTTTGTTTCTGCAGATGCGATAAACTGGTCGATCATAATTTGTGCACCATTTGCAAAATCACCAAATTGTCCTTCCCAGAGCATCAGTGAATACGGGGAATCAAGGCTATATCCATATTCAAAGCCCATTACAGCATACTCTGATAAAGCGCTATCTATGACCTCAAAGTGAGCCTGTTCTTTGTTTATATTATTTAGCGGAATAAACGCTTCTTCTGTTACCTGATCAACAAGCCTTGAATGACGGTGCGAAAAAGTTCCACGACCGGAATCTTGTCCTGATAAACGTACTCCTATTCCTTCTACGAGTAACGATGCAAATGCAAGACTTTCGGCAGTTGCCCAGTCTATATTACTACCAAAATTTATGCTGTCTATTCTGCCATCGAGTATTTTTCTAATCTTATTGTTAATGTTAAAGTTACTTGGGATATTGCTATTTATATGCACACCCAATTTTTTCAGCTCACTAGGCGAGACACCAGAATCCGTATAGTATTCGCTCAAATCGTTCAACTTTGCCCTTCTTAATTTTGACCACACTCCATAAAACCAGTCAGCTTTTTTTGGAGTATAAGTCACTGATTCAGCAAGACTTTTATCCAATCTTGCCCTGAACTCACTGCGCAATTTATTTACTTCATCGCCATCTAATACTTTCTCTGCGATCAACTTCTCTTCATACAGTGTTCCTGGAGTTTTATGCTTTGATATTACCTTGTACATAAGTGGCTGAGTGAAATTCGGCTCATCGCCTTCATTATGGCCATATTTGCGGTAGCATATTATATCAATCACTACGTCCTTTTTAAATTTCTGCCTATATTCCATCGCCAAATTCGCAACAAAACTCACAGCTTCAGGGTTATCTCCATTAACGTGAAACACTGGAGCTTCTATTGATTTTGCTACATCAGTACAGTAAAAAGAGGACCGCGCACAACACGGATTAGCAGTAAAACCAACTTGGTTATTAATGACAATGTGCACAATGCCATCCACTTTATAGCCTTCAATATTGCTTAAGGTCAGAGTTTCAGCAACCACTCCTTGACCAATGAAAGCCGCATCACCATGAATTGATATTCCAAGCACAGATCTTATATTCTGTTTTGCTCTTATTCTTCCAGCCAAAACCGGATTTACCGCTTCAAGATGAGATGGATTAGGGCATAAACTTAAATGTATTTTTTTACCACCGGCAAGTGCTCGATCAGAAGAATAACCAAGGTGATATTTAACATCACCGGACACCTCAAGACCACTTGGGTATGCAAGATTGCCTTGAAATTCAGACAGCATTGCCGCATATTCTTTCCCCATCACTTTGGTTAGAACATTGAGTCGTCCGCGGTGAGCCATGCCAAGGACTATTTCTTCAATACTAAAAGCTGCAGAATCACTAATGATTCTCTCAATTGCAACGATAGCTGACTCTCCACCTTCGATAGAGAAACGCTTATACCCAGGAAATTTCATATGGAGGAATTGCTCGAACATTTCGGATTCGACCAAGTGCCTCAGTATTTCTTTTTTGTCTTGTGAGCTCAGCGTATAGGTTTGATTTTCGATCTTTTCCTGCAGCCATATTCTCTCCTCATAAGAGGAGATATGCATAAATTCAAAACCGATATTCTTGCAGTAAATATCTCTATAGATTCCAGTGTCACTTGCCGGAGATAGATTCGAATATTTCTGATAATCTATTTGTTTATTTCCATTTGGTGATAATGGATCAAGATCTGCAAAAAAATGACCATAAGACCTGAAAAAATTTGCCAAATCGAAAGCCGAATCATCCGTCTTGGTTACATGCTGCGGACTGCAGGTCTCCGTTTTCTTAACTTCTAAATTGCTTGAAAAAATTCTATACCAATCTTCCCCGATTGATTTATCGCCCTGTAGATAACGGCTATACATTTCTTCCACAAATTCTGCATTATCACCATAAAGGCAACTTAAACTCGACATAATCACTATAAAAAGTATCAAATACTTATAAGTATAACTTAAGTTTTTTAAAAAAGAACTTTTTTAGTTTCTATACGTCATACCGCGATTCATTCGCGGTATCTCTTAACATAGATCCCGCTAACACGTAGCGGGATGACGATTGTCAGGGTGTCATTCCAGCGCGTGACGCTGGAATCCAGTTTTTATTTGCAGCCTACTTGACTCGAAGCTAAGTTTTCTGGATCCAAATAGTCAAGGCACTGGGATGACAAAAAAAGGAGCACTGGAATGACAAAGCTATAGGTTGCAAGCGAGACGTCATACCGCCGCGGCGCTAACAAGAGATCCCGCTAACACGTAGCGGGATGACGGTTGTCGTTTAGCTATAAACATTAAGAAATTTACTAAGCGAAAAAAAAGGCAAAAGAAGCCCCGTGGTTGGCTAATTACTTACATTATACTTTCAAGTATGGCGTTTTTTTATTCTAAA
>NZ_LYUY01000114.1:0-3656 GCF_001675785.1 Wolbachia endosymbiont of Nomada ferruginata | reverse complement strand
TTTTGATGGAACTGTGCAAAAGGACTGGATGCCAGTGTCACGCACTGGCATGACACCCATTTGTTCCTATAGTTGTCTTTTTTCGTCTACCTTATTTTGCCACCCTGCTGAACAGATACATTGAGGTTTTGCCTATAGTAAATCACGCACATAATCAACCAAGTTAAGGAAAGTGCAAACCAAGTGATTGCATATTCCAAATGCTTCATTGGCTGTATAGCTACTTTGCTGCCAAAATTGTTCGGCCACAATACACACTTCTCTAGCTTAATACCTAACTCATTGGAAATTTCTTCTGTACTCAGGGTAAACCATGTATTCGAAGCAGTATCGTTCTTGATAAACCAATTTTTGCTTTTATTGCTATCGCAATATAAAATTCCATCTGCAACTACTTTTTCAATTTTTACTTTTTTCTCCTTTTTTTCTTTTTCTCTGACTATTCCTTTATTCACCAACATGTAACGTCCAGTGGTAAGCAACATAGGAGACAGCACATGATAGCCGTGTTGCCCTGCAAAAACATATAGTTCTATGTCACTTAGAATCCCATCAATCTTGACGTGTCTGTAGTTAAGTTGTGCAAGATCATCATTGGGCAACAGATGAACAACAGGAAGACTCATATTTTTGATAATATTATTCTTCCAGTTCAATCTGAATACTTGCCATAATCCCAATAAAAAAAGGAGCAAGCAAGGTACAATTAAAATAAATACTATTTTTTTTAACACCCTATATTTGTGTTCTTAAATAGTTTTCAACACCCATTAGTTCAATAAAGTCAATCTGCTTCTCAATCCAATGGAAGTGCTCTTCTTCATTTTTTAGCATCTCTTCTAATAATATTATACTAACAAAATCCTTTTCTTTCTCAGCAATAGAAATCGTTTCTTTGATATCCTTAATACCTTTTCCCTCTAATTTCAAATTAGCTTCTAAGATTTTCCGTATTGTGTCTTTTGTAAACTTTCCATCATACTTTGATATTTCATTTGTATCTTGAAAATTTGGTATACCTTTAAGCAATAAAATCCTTTCTGCCAACTTGTTCGCATGTTCAAGTTCTTCGTTAAGCTCATTTTTTACCTTTTCTGCAAGTCTATTAATTCCATTGTTTTTGAGAACCGCAAAATGCAAAAGATACTGGCGTACAGAAGTCAGCTCATTGGTCAATAATTTGTTCAAATGTTTTACTATCTCTTCATTCATAATCTTCCCTGAGTTCAATTTATCAGCATAATTTACATGATAATGATAGTTATAGCAACTCATTTAATAGTTCCTTTGATAACAACCGTATTAAATAGCATGTCGTGGTATGTCTGTTTTTTCTTAGAGAAGCAAGCAACTAGATACCAATAGAGGGTGAGCAGCACTATAATTACTTTCAATGCACTCAAGACATTCACTAATACCTCCTGATCTTGCAAAAATTCAGTAAGGACAACTACTACACTGTTTAACAAAGGAAGAAAAAACTGGGAAGTGCTTCTGTCAAAAGCTAAATTCAAGTCTATTTTAGAATCATCTAAATTGATAGTATATATATTCATCAACTGTTGACCTGGAGTTGCTTGGGCCTTTGAAGATATAAAATATGTGAAGTAACTACAATTTACACACATGTATGATAGATGTAAGATCAACGGAGAATCCTCTAATAGCAGTATAATTAATAAAGTTGGAATTAATAAAATTGCTACATCTATTAAATATGCGCAAAGGCGCCTTTGTATACTGGCAATCTCTGTCATTACCTATCTTCTAAATACTTTATTATAAAATCTGTAAGTTTATCAAAATGTTGAAAACATAACAAATCTTCATAACCGCTTATTGATTGACCGTATATAATAGGTAAACAATTGGCATTTTGTGCACACAGAACATCTGTGATGCTATCACCAACGAAAAACACATTTTCTCTATTTATAGGTAACGTACTCTCTTCTAGTGCAAATAGCAGTGGGGTTGCAGATGGTTTATCTTCTGCAGTATCGCATGACCCAACTACTCTTTCAAAGTAAGAATCTAGTTTAAAATAGGCAACTTCTTTACGTAAATTAGTATTTTTCTTATTACTTACTATTGCTAGATAAATATTGTGGCTTTTCAGTGTCTGCAACATTTTCTCTACTCCTTGATTCAGAGCAATGTTTTGCAATAGTGCATCATCTAAATATTGTTGGTATATCTGATTTGCTTTTTTCCACTGATCGCCAAATAAATTGACCATATAGCTCTTTCTCGACTCATGGGAATTTCTATCGGCAGCTTTATTACTATACCCCATTGAGTTTATGGTATGCTTAATAGCATTAAAAATGTTATCTTGAGTGTCAACTAAGGTATTATCCCAATCGAATACTACTGCTAATGGGCTGTTTTTCATTTCTATATTGTTATATATTTTAAATTAATAAGTAAATAACATTTTAATAAAAAAAATATAAATAGAACGCTCTACCACAAGTTATGTTAACTGTTTTTTATATAATTAGCTAATATACTGATTATATGATATGTTTTAATAGGTAACAGGTATGGCCCAGACATCTAAAGAAAGTGTTGAAAAAAAGTTTAAAGATGTTTTTGAACGTTCTCCAGGTGCTTTTCCAGAAGGCACCTCATTAGAAGAGAAGGTTAATTATATTGCAAAAGGAACCAAGGCTCTAAAAGCTGTAAAAAGTAAGGAGCTTGAGAACAAAATGAAAAACGTTGCAGAATTGAGTCAGAAATTTGAAAGTCAAAAAGGACGTGCAGATGAAAAAGTACGTCAAGATTTTGAAAGAATTGCTGAGCTTGACCAACAATATAAAGGGAAGGGCATCTTCACAAGTGAAAAAGTTGCAGAATCAAAAAATGACAAAAAATTTCAAGAAGCAGCTAACACTCTTAGAGAAACTACAGCAGAAGGTAAAAGCGTTGAACAGAGTGGACAAAAAAAGACTTCTGAAGCTTCTGTGCAAACAGATACACAGCCACCAGAGCACGATTCACAAATCGTTAATCCTTCAGTGAGCAAGAGTTCTGTAAAAGAGAAGCTCAACACTGAGCCGAACAAAAAAGATAACACGCCTCAACCACAAGAAAATCAAAAAGAAGAAGGGTTTTTGAGTCTTCTGAAGCGCTTTGTTAAGAAAATATTAGAAAAACTTTTAGGTGAAGGTGAAAAGGATGTAGAGAATGCTCGTGGCATAAAAGAAGATGCTCAAAGAGATACGTCAAATAACGAAGAGCAACAAAAGAGTAAGCACTTTGATAAAATTTTAGATCAGGACCAAAGCATAAGCAAGGGCTTAGGGCAAGCAACACAACTTGAAAACCCAACAATAACACCTGTTAATACTCCTAAAGTAAATACAGGTCGTGAAAGGTGATCCGCTTTCAAGCTTCATTATACCGCCACGAACCATCATACCGCCGCGGTATCTCATCCGCTAACAAGTAGCGGGATGACGATTGTCAGGGTGTCATCCCAGTGTCCCTATGATGTCATCCCAGTGCCCTGACTACTTGGATCTAGCAAGCTTTGCTTGCAAATAAGTCTAATACGCGTCGCGTTTTATGCCAAAACACAATTGGAGTTACATGCAAAATAGATCCCAGTGTCAGCTACTCGGATGACAAAAAAAGGAGCACTGGGATGACAG
>NZ_LYUY01000209.1:0-332 GCF_001675785.1 Wolbachia endosymbiont of Nomada ferruginata | reverse complement strand
ACAACCGTCATCCCGCTACTTATTAGCGGCTGAGATACCGCAGCGGTATGACGGTTCGCGGCGGCATAGTAATTCGTCATCCCGCTGCTTGTTAGCGGGATCTAGAGATACCGCGACGTCTCACCTATAGCCTTCAGTGCTCCTTTTTTTGTCATCCCAGCGTCACGCGTTGGTTTCAACATTATATCATGAACTTTCTAAAATTCATTGAGTTATGCTTTCAAACGGTAGTGCCGGGGTGTGAGTATAACGATTATCAGTATATAAAAGTCATAGCAGACAGGCTGGAAGCAGCGAGCGCTGGTGAAGTGAAACGAATAATATTCAATATG